>CAZBBN010000302.1:0-1503 GCA_964490195.1 uncultured Nitrosopumilaceae archaeon | reverse complement strand
TATCCTCATCAATACAAGTTACTTGAAATTTGTAATCCTCAAACTGCAAAACAATCATTAGATTCAGATCCAAATATTGGTTTGTTACTTCCATGTACCATAGCAATTTATGAGAAAGATGGAGAAAATTACATCAGTTTGGCAAAACCTACTTCATTACTTTCTATTGCAGATAATGCCGAATTAGAAAACATGGAAAAAGATATTGAAGCAAAACTTGTTCAAATAATAGAGCACTTGAAATAGTTAATTGTGTTATTTGTTCATCTCATCCTCAAAATAATGACTCCCAGAAAGAATCAACAGAAAAGTGAAAATATTCTCTTACCTGTTGATAATGAAGACTGCATAGTTTATCTGCATATTCTTGAAAAAGTTTTTTATTCATATACTGAATTAGTATATTCAATGAAAATAACAACGACAATGACGTTCTCAATTCTCGTAATTGTAGCTGGTCTGGTAACTGTAATTCCTTCTGCTTCAGCAGAAACCCTGGTGAGCATACCTTCAGGATCTTCTGCTCCTGGTTGTGATGAGACAAATTCATGTTTTGTCCCCTATGAGGTAACAGTTGATGTCGGCGAGCAAGTCACATGGAGTAATGATGATACGGCAGCACATACAGTGACTTCGGGCAGTGCTGCAGATGGGCCTGATGGCATATTTGACAGTAGTTTGTTCATGGCAGGTACAACATTTTCCAATACATTTGATCAGGAAGGTGTTTTCAATTACTTTTGTATGGTTCACCCATGGATGCAAGGAATTGTAACAGTCGGAACTGCTTCAGCAGAAACAAGTTCTACAGAAATTACTGCCACTGAATCTGCGATGGATGCTGAGATTACACTGGATTATGACATTACAGGTGGTAAGGTGACAGGTATTTCACCAGATACAGAAGCTAATTCGATTTTTATCAAATTGGATGCAACTGATCAGGGCTCCATTGCAGTTACTCTACCACGAGATGTAATTGATGCAACAATTAATGGTGAAGATGATGATTTCTTTGTCATAATTGATGGCGAAGAAGTAGATTTTGATGAAACAAAAACATCAACGGATAGAACACTCACCATAGCATTTCCAGCAGGTGCTGAAGAGATTGAAATAATTGGTACGTTTGTAGTTCCTGAATTTGGTACAATCACTGCAATGATTCTAGCAATTGCAATTATCTCAATAATTGCGGTCTCTGCAAAGTCAAGACTTGGCATTATGCCAAGACTGTAGCACAAAAATTTCATCTTTTTTTTATTTCAACATAGAGTAAAACTCAATTGCTGTATTGAATTGTTAGTTTGATACCTTCATTTTTTGAATTAAGTAGCCAGGATTTGCAAAATTATTTTTTGTACGATCTAGATCAGAATCAAATTTAAAACTGTTTTTCACATTAAGAGGGATCTTTAGATCTTTTTGGTATGAAAAACCAGATCCATTTGTTAACTATATGTGAATACAAAGAGAAGGAAATCAGATAGCATAAAAAATGAA
>CAZBBN010000301.1:0-1537 GCA_964490195.1 uncultured Nitrosopumilaceae archaeon | reverse complement strand
GTCATCTGTCAGTAGATCATCAGAAAAGATTTGCAAACGGCAAGGTCTACATCAACGGAATTGAAGGATTCTGGAGTTTTGCAAAAGAGAGAATTGAAAAGCATCATGGTATCAGTATAGGCAAGTTTCTGTTGTACATCAAAGAAATGGAATGGTGGTATAACCATAGAAATGTGGATACATTCTCATTATTAGTCGATTGTATTTTAGGGGAAGATAATTGATAATTACCTTATTTTTTTAGACTTACATCATCAATTATTTTTCATTTTTTGATTTTATTTCTAACAAAATGGAGTTTTCCGTATATTCTGATTGGACATTTACACCCATTTCAAAGAATACTGTGTTGTAATACGTTTCAAAAAACAAAGACCATTTTTCGCCCATATCGTGATACATTACTAATCTGATCGTATCTTTTTCGAGATATTCTTTGATAGGGAAATCCGATGATTTTGCTCTATTTTTCAATATGGATACCCATTCATCAATACCGTATTTGCCACGCATTGATAATGCAATTTCTTTTGATCCACTTTCTGCTGAATTTTTTGAAATTTGAACAATTGTTTCATTTTCTAAATTTTTAATAATTTCTTTTAATGGCGATTTTAACATAACAACCCATCCTACTTCTGGTGCTAAAAGATTCCAGTTTAGGTGAGAATCCAAAACACGATTGACATATGTGTTAAGACTTAGATGTTCTTCTCTTGAAACCTTCTTTAATGATTCAAGAACTTTTTTGTTAATTCTAAAACTTGCATGTTCAGTAATTGACTTTTTATTCACGTTTTTCACATTTACCTTCAAAAAGTCATAGATTTTAATCTAAAGGAAAAACCTATTTTTTTTACATTTACAATAAATTATTGTGGAACAATATCCCACAATGTATACCAAGTAATTATATTCATTAAAAAAAGTCTAAATTTCATGAACAGGCATGATTTTGAACAAACTCATCAGTATGGCAACCTCAAAATGTTCATGTTAGAAACACGAACTTTGAGAAAATCCTCATTATCAATAAAGTAAATAAAATGAATTCCGACACGTCTTTGGAGGGAAAACTAAATGGGGAAATCTAGTGTTGCATTTGTATTAATAATGTGTAATTCTGAATTAATTCGACCTATCATAAAGCAACTTGGTGAAATAGATATTGTAACAGAAACTACTATTGTAGATGGTCCATGGAAAATCATCACAAAATTTGAATCTTCAGACCTTGATCATATTCGAGAAGCAATTAGATGGAAACTACGAAAAATGGATGGAATAGAATCCACTTTAACATTAGTTGAATACATGTCGTGAATATTGAAGATAAACTATGAAAAGAATTGTAACAAAAGTTAATAATCTAAAAGGCAGATTATATACACTATGAGAACATGTGTTGTGTGTGGAAAAAAATTTGAACCTTGGAGTGATGATGTTTGTTCTACAGAACATTCCAATGAATTATAGCAGTAAATGCATGTGAGTAGATAGTATGGAAAATAAAATATGTGACTATCCTTAAATTTTT
>CAZBBN010000300.1:0-1542 GCA_964490195.1 uncultured Nitrosopumilaceae archaeon | reverse complement strand
AAAAGATGTTGGGGGTACTGATGATTTCCGATCTTATTTCGAATCATTATCTGAAAAAGATCCTTTGAAAAAAGAATTACGAAATGCATTTCTGATCTTAAAAGAAGATTGTTTATCTGGACAAAAAATTCAGCATAATAAATGGCCACCAGTATATGTTAAAAAATATGAAATTACTAATCTATGGAGATATGCATTACAATCAGGTTGGCGAATGGTCTATACTATAATCGGAGAACCTGATGGATTGATTGTTTCAGTTTTAGAAGTATTTTCACATAAAGATTATGATGAAAGGTTTGAGTATTGAGTTTATAGAAGTGATTTAGTTTCTTCTCTCAATTTCTTTTGTTTTTCAGTATTTGCAAAAATCCAAATTAATGAACCATCTTTATCTGTGATTAACTTATTTGATTCTTCTAAATACTTCAAAATTTCTTTGAATGATGGATATTGAATTTGTCTTGGTAATGCTCTCCATAGTTTATTTTTTGTTGGATACTCAGACATTTCAAAAAGTGTTTCCTCAACCATTCTAATTGTTCCTAGTGTTGGATTAGGTTGATTTTTTGGTGTTGTTTTAGAATTTGTGTTATTTCTGGAAATATGTTTTACACTTGTATTATTCTGCATCATTGTATTTTCATTCATACACTAGTATACATATCCATCTATATATACACACTTATGTATTATACATATAAATATAATACATATATATGGTATACGTTTACGTATGGTATGACGGAGATTGAATACATCCCATCAAGAAGATAGCCGTGCATGAAATCATCAAACAATCCTATGAGGATTTTTTGAATGCTAAAGCAAGACCGTAAACTCAAGGCCAACCCCCCAATACTGTAAGATGGGCTGAGGGAATTGTGTTTACAGCAACTGGATTTCCACTCACTCCTGAATTGGTCAATGAACAAGTACAATTCATTACCAAGACGTAGAGTTTGCAGAAATGAGATATTATGAAAAAGTAGTTACTAATCAAAATACTGGTGGCTCTGTAAATGTTGTAGATTATTCAAAAAATACTGCAGTTATGGATTTTATACGATGGCTAAAAAAACAACCTCAGTGGTTTGGCGATGACGCCACCCAGTATTTTTTTTATAATAATAAAATTATGACTTTTACAATTACTACAACTTTGTAACAATATTCAAAAATCTCTTTTATTTTCTTTTTGCATTTTGGATTATTGCTATCCTCTTACTATCTCCATTGATTTCAATCTCGCAGGCTTCAGCGAGGGTTTTCCCTTTCAGACCCATGTGAGGTCTGATGTGATTGTGAAATAGTTGATATCTGTCAAAAATCACGGAATCTGTTTTCTTTACCCCTCTTATCATTTTCTTCATCACAAATCACAGCAACAAATTGTCATTATCTTCTTCCCTTTTGGTATGTGTAGGCGCCTATTGAATATGATCTTGTGTGGTTTTTTATGTCTCAAATAAAAACTAGGAAAATTATGTCTCACTAACGAACCAGTTCCATTTTACTGCTGACCTCACAATTAAATGAAAT
>CAZBBN010000299.1:0-1551 GCA_964490195.1 uncultured Nitrosopumilaceae archaeon | reverse complement strand
CGCCGGGAAAGGGATTCGAACCCCTGTACGCTTGCGCGTAGCCGTTTTCGAGACGGCCGCCGTACCACTTGGCTATCCCGGCACCTATTCTGAAATTTTCTCCATAATAAAGCAAATCAGTACAAAATTAGGATATTTAATCAATATCAAATAACTCATCTTTGAATTTCTTTTTGATTTGTTCTTTGGAATTTTCCCATTCTTCTGCAGTTATACTATCTGTAAAAATTGAATGGAATTCATTAAATGAATCATTATCCAAAATTAAAAGAATTTCTTGTATTTCAGATTTAGATAGAGGGAAATATGAAATGATCTTAGATATAGTTTCATTAGATTCAAATTTTATTTCAAAAATTTTATCTTCTAAATGAGAAGGTAATGGGAGTAACACCATAATATTTTTTAACAAATAATGGGCATATTAAAATCGATTTCAGAATAATAGTTGAATCAAAGGATGGAATTTAATAAAAAATAGCAATTAGATCTAAAGCATAAACACAAAATAGAACAAAATTACAAGAAATTCCAATGGGCTTAAACCTAAAAGATTTGGTAGTAAGAGAAAAAACAACTCTTGAGGCATTCTCAACAAAAGTAATAGCAATTGACGCATACAATGCAATATACCAATTTCTGTCAAGTATCAGAGGCCCAGATGGATTACAGTTATCAGATTCGGAGGGAAGGATAACAAGCCATTTGAGCGGTCTGCTTTACAGAAATGTTAATTTTCTATCATTAGGCATAAAACCGGTTTATGTCTTTGATGGAAAACCGCCATCATTAAAGACAGCAGAGATTGAACGTAGAAAACAGATCAAAAAGGATGCAACTGTAAAATATGAAAAAGCAGTTGCTGCAGGAAATATGGAAGATGCAAGAAAATATGCACAGCAGACAACAAGTATGAAAGATGGAATGGTAAAAGAGTCAAAACAAATTCTAACATATTTTGGCATTCCATATATTGATGCACCGTCAGAAGGAGAGGCAACAGCTGCACACCTAACAAACACAGGACAAGCATATGCTTCTGCAAGTCAGGATTTTGACTCTATTTTATGTGGAGCAAAAAGACTGATAAGAAATTTCACAAACAGTGGGAGAAGAAAGATACCAAATAGAAATACATACATCGACATAGTACCAGAGATTATCGAAACGGGGAAAACTCTGGAAGCGTTAGGATTGACTAGAAAACAATTAATTGATGTTGGAATTTTGATTGGAACTGATTTTAATCCAAACGGTTTTGAAAGAATTGGGCCAAAGACTGCACTAAAAATGATTAAACAGCATTCAAGATTAGAAGATATTCCACAAATTCAAGAACAACTTCATGAAATTGATTTTCAGCAAATTCGGGAAATTTTTCTCAATCCAGAAGTTGCAGATGTAGATGAAATTGTTTTCAACGAAGTAGACTATGAAGGAATTACAAACTATTTAGTAAAAGAGCGTAGTTTTTCAGAAGACAGAATCCAATCTACTCTAAACAGATTGAAAAAAGCATTAGAGAAAAAGAGTCAGAATTTAGATCAGTGG
>CAZBBN010000298.1:0-1553 GCA_964490195.1 uncultured Nitrosopumilaceae archaeon | reverse complement strand
CAATGTGTATTGGCTCTTTACTTCTATTATACAGAACATATACTCCTGAATTTGGTTTGACAAATTTGGCACTTTCAAGCCAAACTCTCATTTTATCCTCCAGTAATTCCATATTATGAGTTAGTTTTACTA
Source organism: uncultured Nitrosopumilaceae archaeon (assembly GCA_964490195.1). Taxonomy (GTDB): domain Archaea; phylum Thermoproteota; class Nitrososphaeria; order Nitrososphaerales; family Nitrosopumilaceae; genus Nitrosopumilus. The sequence goes on along the minus strand of CAZBBN010000298.1, from coordinate 1,421 downwards.
GATATTAAACTAGATTGATAAAAACTATAATATCACTAGAACCTCCATGCTTTTAATACTGAGAAAAAATAGATTTGATCCTGTCTCTTTTAGAAAAATTTCCTACTCAGTTTACCCCTCGTGAAATTCAAAAAGAGATCATTTCAAAAATTGAAGAGCGTCTAAAATCAGGTTACAAAAAAATTATTTTGTGTGCGCCAACAGGTGTTGGAAAGTCCCTTGTAGGAGCTACTGTTTCAAGTTATTTTGATAGTTCATTTACTGTTACAGCATCAAAACATCTTCAAGATCAATATATCAAAGATATTCCATTTTTAAAACCTGTTAAAGGAAAACAAAATTTTCCATGTCTAAAATTAATGGATTCAGAAAAAGTTGATAACAATAGGAGAGCTATGCGATGGGGTCTTACATGTGATAAAGGAGTATGTCAGGAGAGAATTAGTAAAAATGGGAAAGAAGTTATCGATGTATGTAAATTCAAGCCTACAATAAAACAAGTTGAAGAACATACTCAGGATGCTCAATCTTGTCACTATTATTTGCAAAAATATGACGCGCTAACGTCAAAACATTCTCTGTGGAATTATCATGCGTTTTTTACAATTATGAAGTTTAACAAAAAACTTTTTGAAGATTATCTTGATAGAAAAGTAACTGTCTTTGATGAGGCACATAAAATCGAGGATCAGATAATTCAATTTGTTGGATTTGATATTTTCAGCGGACAAGTAGATGAATGCAATCTAAATTCTGAAAAATATGATTTCACAGATTTGGATTCTATGATAAAATTGACTGATGATATGGCATATTCATATGCAAAGAAAATCAAAGATATCAAAGAAAGTTCTGCATTTCAAAAAGAACCGGATTATGAATTGATTAGTAAATTAGAAAGACGTTATGATAGAACTGCCCATGCAAAAATAGACATCATGTCTGATAAAGACAATTTTGTTGTAAATGAACCTGTTAAAGATTTTAATGGAAATTTCAGAACTATTTCTGTAAAGCCTATAGATGTTTCAAAATTTGCCAATGCCTTTTTTAAAACTGATTATCAAATATTCATGTCTGCCACAATTGACAAATCTAGTTTTTGTGAAAATATGGGACTGGAAAAAGATGATGTTGCATTTGTAGATACGGAGAAATCTCCATTTCCAATTGAACATAGAATAGTTGAACTTCTAAATATTCGAAGATTAAGCTATGGGTCTACAGATGAGGATGAACTTGAAGTAATCAAAACAATTGATAGAATTTTAGATGAGCATTCAAATGAACGAGGGCTAATACTTACATCCTCTATTCCAAGATGCCAAAAAATACTACGATACCTTTCTCCAAAAAATACTAGACGAATTAGAATTTGTCATAGTAAAAACAATGATGGTAAATCCCAAGACGATGTGATT
>CAZBBN010000297.1:0-1562 GCA_964490195.1 uncultured Nitrosopumilaceae archaeon | reverse complement strand
AATTAACTAGGTTGGGAATAATCCATGTTGTTTCAGATGGAGACTATGTTGGTTCAGTATCTCTGCATGACTTTCTTGAATGCATAGCAAACAAGAAACTGGATTGTGATGTGGATATGAGAAAAATCTACAGCAAACCTTTGGTAACGGTGGAAAAGGATGCCACACTGAATCACATAATTAAAACCATGATGGACAACAATGTTAGAAGGGTACTTTTGGATCATGACGGTAAATATTTTATCATAGACGATAGGGATGTTTCAAATATGATTTTTAGTGTAAACTTTTCTCATAAACCATTTTCTGAAATTTTTAACAACCATATGATAGTTGAGGATCCAATTAAAAAAGTTGAAGAGTCCAAGGGTTTATTATCTGACATTGCCCAAATGATAATTGATTCGGAAAAGAAATGTCTCTTAGTCGATAATGGCTCAATAATTACACCATGGGATGTTGTGGTAAAAGGTCTAAAACAGGCTCCAAAGGAGACGGTTGAGCAGAACTTTGAGACACTATCCATTTCATACAGGTGATAAAAATTTCACATTATCATGAAGTGCCTTGTTTTGTGGTTGTACCATCTTACTATTGAAAAGTTTATTCTATGAAGTATTTTGAAAAACACTATTTTCATCCATTCTTGTATTGCATGAATGGCATCAACATCAAGGAATTCTGTATGTTGAAATTGGTTTTTGATTCTGATTAGTTTGATTGGAACTGGACATCTCTGTTCATCCCATCTCGCATATTCTTCGGTTCCAAACCAATCCGCCAACTGCTTCCATACTTGAAAATCGAATCTATCAACAAAGGTTGAATTATCAAGACCACTTTGTAACTTGCAAATTACGACTGCCTTTTCCATGATGGTTGGTCTTCCAGTTGTCAGTAATTTTAGAAGATCTTCAAGGGTTACTTCTGATTTGTCTTCATCTTCCATGGATTCATCATACCTGACTTTGGAATTGAGTTTAAAATTAATCTGAGAATCATTTCTATCAAAATATGCCCTGATGGCACAAAAGAACAAATCAACAGTTTTTGGTCTGGTTCTCTCATGTTCCTCATCAAACAAAAATGATTTTATGATTCTGACAAATTCTGTGTCAGAAGTATGGATTCTTGGTATAATTTCAATAGATACTCTACACCTTTTAATTCGATTAAATCATTGACTTCTCTAAGTGTATCAATTCCAATTCTAACCTGTCTTCTAAATTTGAATTTTTTACCGACCAACCAGTTATTGAATCTCCATAATTTGCAGAGGTATAGTTTTCTGGTACTTGTATCTGACGAACTGGTTTCTTTGTGTTGTGTTTGGATCCTCTTAGTTGTTCTGCAAAATATTGGACTGTTTCTTGTAGGCAAAAATCATCATACTTTATTGGTTCAAATTCTACTAGTTGGATTATTCCAATTTTAACACCGATAGTAATGATGTCGTATGCTAGGGTTTGATTGGATTTTGGTAATTTTCCAGCAACATCTTTTGGTCTGAATTTTTCACCTTTTTGGAATTGTTGTAATGTGGTTTTGAATCGATTCTCAAA
>CAZBBN010000296.1:0-1563 GCA_964490195.1 uncultured Nitrosopumilaceae archaeon | reverse complement strand
AGCACTGAATTCTAATTAATTTCCAATTATCTCCACTATTCAATGAACGGTAAATGCCATAACACAGAGTACCAACAAAAATGTTATTTGAGTTAAAAGTAATAAAATGTATACTTTGATCCGAAAGTCCTATTTGTTCCCAAGTGTAACCACCATCACTAGATCGGAATATTCCTTTCTGCGTTGTCCCTGCAAAGATATTTCCAAAATGATCGCTCTTAATTGACAAAACATTTTTTTCTTTAAATTCATTACATTTTTGCCAATTGATAACAATTTCTATTGGCGGTATGGGTGAAACCTGCTGCAAAGGACTTTTGTCTTTTGTACAATGAATTTCAAATGTGAATATGATTAAAAAGCAAATAATTTTGTATTCAAGTCTCATAGATATCTCCATTATTTAATCACAAAACATTAATTTCACTTGCGCAAGGATTGATTGCTTCGATTGTAGCAAATCCCTTTTTTACAGGAAAAATGCAAAGCCATTGGATGATTGTGCAGATCGAAAAATAAATTGTTGTTTGATCAGAATATATTCCGAAATATTTCACAATTTTCTCTTTATATTTGTCTTTTTCAGCGATACAACCCATGGGATTATCAGTTTGAACAAGAGCCAGATTTTTCAAATCCGTGTTATTCGTCTATTGCAATGCTATCTCCGTATATTCAAATACAGGTGTCTCCATCACCTTACGCGGCTTGGCATGTCCAAGGATAGTTTTATGCAAATATTCCACTGTTGACGGTGAGAAGAACTGTTCACCTGTCTCCTCATTTATGCGTGCCGGGACATTCTCAACAATGTAGAATCTCCCTTCAAATTCCAGCGTATAAGTTACCAAACGTTCCACTAAATTTTCATCTTTGATAGTATTCACCGTGGTCTCCTTTTTTTGAAATCAATCCATAAAATTGGATCAGGCTCATAAAGAGTAATTATCTTAAGAATCGGCCTTGATGGATAACTACATTGTATATGTATTGGTCGTTTCTTTGATGTCATACCTGGAATAAGGCAACTTGGGCCATACTTGTCCTCCGGATAGTCTTCTATTATTATCCCATTAGCAATAACATCATGCAATTCTTGCATTTCAATACGCCTAATGATGCTCTGGTCAACAGCATGTTTTGAAAATTCAAACTGTCCTGTTCTGATTTTCTTACGTATGTCATCTATTAACGCCATATTTTATTCAACGCATTTTTAGCTCGTTAATATTCTTAATTGATGTTTATCGTTATTGATTTCATCATTTACTCCTTTCTAATATTTACGATCACCCCGGGAATCCCTTCCCAAGGTGTAAAACAAAGCAAAGTTTCTTCCCCAATAGTTTACGAAAACAAAATGTGCTTGTCAAGTCGAATGACACTCAGGTCGTCCAAAATCCAATTCCTCGCACTACACTACTTTTAATTCTCCGGTTTTGTAACAAATCCCTTTTTTTTACAGAATTGTTGAGAATATATTCCAATTCTTGTAAAAATCACTTTTCCCAACCCGGACAAGGAGTAAGAAGATTTATCACGTCAAGATCGCAAAGAAAAACA
>CAZBBN010000295.1:0-1579 GCA_964490195.1 uncultured Nitrosopumilaceae archaeon | reverse complement strand
GCTTCTAGTATAATGTTATCCGCATGAATTGATTTGGGAATTTTCTCTATAATGTCTGGATAATAACTTGAAATATTTTCTAAACTCCTTGAAAACAATACTACTTTATCACCTTCAATATGGAGTTGCACTCTTTCTCCATCAAGTTTGTATTCTGCTGCAAACACTCCTCCCATTTTTTCCATAGCTTCTTCTTCGCTCTTTACTCTGTCTGCAAGCATTGGTCTGATTGGATTAAACAAAATAATTTCAAATTTTTTAACTCCTTCAATACCTTTGGATGCAATTATTTCTGCGACCTTTCCTAAGTCACTTGAAACACTATATGCATACTCTAAACTTTTCCTGTTTTCTTTACTCCCTGAAAATGCTATTGCCAATGCATCCATCATCGTATTCTCTGCAATTCCTAATCTCAGTGTTCCTAACAAAATTTTCAAAATATAACTTGCTTCTAATGGATTTGCATCATTTAGTAAACTCGATATGTATTTCATCTTCATATCTTGAGAACGAGATCCTTCCAAGTTTGCGATTTTGAAGAGTGTTTCATAGACTCTTTCTATTGTGATGTTTTCTACAAGAAATGTTGTCTGTGTTTTTTGCTCTAGTATCACTGATGCTGCTTGTCCCAAGTCTCCTCCTTTCCTATACTCATCCTCAATTTTTTTAATTGGAATTCCAGATGATTTTGAAATTGCTCTAATTGCAAGTTTTTCTGCAACTCCTAATTCAATGCCTTCAAAATCTGGTCTTAGTTTTCCTTGTAGTAAATATACAATTTTTGAAATAACTTCATGTGGCGTTTTTTCAAATAATTCTACAAGATATTGTGTTAGTTCTAATCTTTTTCTAGTAGATTCCATTTTGTAAAAAGATTCAGCTAAAATAGAAAACTCCATTCTAATTCTCTACTAATCCTGAATAAAAGTTTGAATCTAGATATGTATTATCTGCAAAACGGATTTTATCGATTTGATGATTCCTGGAACGTAGAATGATGGTGTGATTTGTTGGAAAATGGTTATTTGTGAAAAATAATTCTATAGTATGGTGTCTGACAACTCATTAAATTTAGATGAGCGAATTCGATTTCATTATCAAAAACAAACCAATATTGAAAAATTCATGGATATCAGACGAGCAGAAATACCAAATTTCGAATCAATTCCATATACAGCAATTTTAGAAAATGTTTCAATCCCTGAAAATGACTCTGAAATAGAGGATCTATCTCAACATATTGGAATAGATCTTGCAAATCATGAATTATCTAAATTTCTTTTTGATTTAAAAAAAGTTCCATGTAAAACAGTTGAAACAACATTAGACGATTTAATAGAAACATTAGACCAGACCCATGATGAATTATGGGATTTAGGTCTTAATATCGAACAATTGTTCATGCCATGGGTGTTAAAAAATGAGATTAGGAAACAAAAGCAATCTGTTGGTGTTGGAATAAATTTTTCAACTCAGGTCATAAATCCAATTCTTGCTAATGAGTTAGGACATAGTAAAATTATTTTTGCAAACAAACATTGTTTTGGTAAAACGTATCCTTTAACAATTGAAAAAC
>CAZBBN010000294.1:0-1587 GCA_964490195.1 uncultured Nitrosopumilaceae archaeon | reverse complement strand
ATGTTTATCATTACTGCAGTTTATGTCGGATATCATGCAATGCAGCAACCCGTAGAAATAGCAGAGGGTCACAATATTGAATTAAAAACTCTAAATGAAAATACAGGGATAATTCCAACAATTCAAAATACTATCATGTTCAAAGCAATCATCTAATTTCTGCCAAATTAGATGTACATTAAATTAGCATGATTTTTCAAGAATTTCATGGTTCTAACTGACAAAGAAAAAATGGTTGCAATTATTTCAAATGGAATTGCTGTTTTTTCACTTTTACAAGAAAGGGATAGCCTTCCCAAAAATACCACCATGTATGATTTCGTTCTAAAAGTCATACCAGAAGATATCAAGGCAGAATTAAGCATCGAATTAATAGATGAGGTCTTCCAATATGTGACATCCGCACATAGTTCATAAGGTACAAAATCCAATTGAAAATATCATAATGGTAGCCATAGCAACATTGGGATCCCACTGTGCATTACAGGTACTTAAAGGCGCTAAAGATGAAGGTCTCAAAACCATTCTAGTTTGTGAAAAGAAACGTGAAAAACTATATCGAAGATTTCCATTTATTGATGAATTGATTCTTGTAGAATCCTTTAAAGAAATTTTAGAACAAAAATGTCAATCAATCTTAGAAGAAAATCAAGCTGTATTGATTCCCCATGGCACATTAATTGCTCAGATGAGTTCTGAGGAAATTGAGTCTATCAGCATTCCTGTGTTTGGAAACAAATGGATTCTAAGATGGGAGTCAGATAGAGAGATGAAAGAAAAATTAATGAGAGAATCAAAACTCCCAGTCCCAAAACCAGTCATAGACCCTAAAGATATTGACAAATTGGTAATTGTCAAAAGACAGGGTGCTGCAGGTGGAAAAGGATACTTTATGGCAGCAACAGAAGATGATTACAATACAAAAAGAAATCAACTGATCACAGATGGAATCATTTCAAAAGATGAGACACTCTACATTCAAGAATATGCCGCAGGAGTATTGGCATATTTGCAATTCTTTTATTCCCCACTAAACGAAGAGTTGGAATTTTTTGGTGCTGATCAAAGACATGAATCAGATATTGAAGGTATTGCTAGAATTCCATCAGAACAGCAACTAAAATTAAACAACGTTCCATCATTTAACGTAATTGGGAATAGTCCTCTAGTTTTGAGAGAATCTCTTTTAGAAGAAGTATACGAAATGGGTGAAAATTTTGTGGAGGCATCTAAAAAAATGGTGTCACCAGGAATGAACGGTCCATTTTGTATTGAAGGAGTTTATGATGAAAATGCAAAATTCACATCATTTGAATTTTCAGCAAGAATTGTTGCAGGAAGTAATATCTACATGGACGGCTCACCATATTATTCGCTTTTGTTTAATGAATCCATCAGTATGGGTAGAAGAATAGCAAGAGAAGTAAAGATTGCATCCGACACAAATCAATTAGACAGAATTACAACCTAAAAATAAAAAAGAATTTTTCATAAATTATTTTACAGTAACTTCCATCCCATACTGTGATTTTATTATCAACTCATCTCAAAACCCTACAATACATCAGAAATGATGCAATGTGAATC
>CAZBBN010000293.1:0-1593 GCA_964490195.1 uncultured Nitrosopumilaceae archaeon | reverse complement strand
CCAACATGTATCTTGAGAAATCCCTTTCTGTGCTTTTGCCATTTGTGGCGCATCCCAAGTCCTGTTTGTGAGTAAATTAAATTCCACCGATTTTGATTATTTTCTGTGTCATCTTTTCAATATTGACCTTTGATCTGTTGATACAAATAGTATTTGATCATTAAGAGCAAAAGTAAATGTGATGACCTTTTTTCGTCTGACTGCAATGTATTCAACTGAACCAAAATCATAATCGAATCTTTGTATTGTCTTTACTCCTAAAACTGTCACAATGTGCAGTTTTTGCCTCTCAGACCCCTCACGACGTGGAGTAATGCTATCTCTGAAACCTCCTACTATGAGATTATACATCGAATCTAAAAATCCAGCAAATCTAATTTTAGGTTCTGCTAAAAATAGATTACATTTTTGATGACATAAATGACGTTCTTTGAGATTTACGGATTGAAGTATATTTACACCATTACATCTTTTGATAAATAAAAACTAGATCCTGATTTTACATTGTGGTTATCTGAAGATATTTTTGTTAAATGGAATTATGGGAACTTAGCGCGTCCAATCTGCCATTTTTCAAGTCGCTTCCAATCATCATATTTTACAAATTTCTTTCCCATCTCTATGTCCGATACAATCTCCTCTAATTCCTCTTTTTGATTCATTGATATATAACGTAATGATTTGTGATAAATGATCTGATTGCATTGAATGGCAATACATTTGGAGATTTACTTTAATACATTATTTATCTACATGTGAACTTATGAGTAAAACTACTCAAGAAATAAAAGAAATAACAAAACCTAGTCAAGAAACAAGAGATACAGTAAAACCTACAACAGAAACACCAACAAATCAACAGTCTACATATCTGCAAACTGCAACAAGATTCTTTGATGAAATGGAAAAATCAGTGTCTCAATACAGGCAATCTGTAGAGGATTATCAACAAGAATGTGTACGATCATGCAAAAATAATTTTGAATTGATTGTATCTGCACAGAAAGAATTTGCAAAAAAATCAGCCACACCTTTTACCATTCCTGAAGCCACTGAAAAAATCATAAATGACACACTAGAATCATTTAGTAAAGCATACTCTACACAGAAACAAACTTTTTTTGCCATGATTAAAACTGCAACACAAAGCATCAAGGCACTAAATGATAATGCAAAGTCATTTGCAGAACTGAATCACAGTATGACTCAACTATGGATGCCTGACTGGTTACCAAAAATAGATTAGACTTTTTTCTTCTTTTTTATTTATAATCCGTTAGAGTCACGAATAATTTTGAAGGATCATCTGAACAACTAGAACATCAAATCATATCTTAAATTAAATTAAATTGTACAATGATGGTTCATTTAACTATCAATACCGGAATTTTGGATTTGTGCATTATATAATTAGAAACACTTCCCAAAAGAACTCTCAATAACATTCCTTTTCCCAGACTTCAAACAACAATAAAATCTACTTTTTCCTTTTTTGTAATGGTGGATTTTATTTTTACTGTAGAGGCATCTATGGTGTTATCATGTTAGGATCATACTTAAGTTAGGATCAATACATTCACGACAGTAGTAATA
>CAZBBN010000292.1:0-1593 GCA_964490195.1 uncultured Nitrosopumilaceae archaeon | reverse complement strand
ATGATAATAGCAAAGTCTTCAAATTCCTCCATATTCCTGTGCAAAGTGGAAGCGATAAAGTTCTTCACGATATGAAGCGAGGCCACACTGCAGGAACTTTTAGAGAAATAGCAAAAAAAGCAAGAGAGAGATTTAGTCAATTTACTATTTCAACAGACATCATAGTTGGATTCCCTTCAGAAACAGAAGAGGATTTTCAGAAAACAATTTCTTTGCTTGATGAAACAAAACCAGATGTTGTGAATTTATCCAGATACAGTGCAAGACCAGGTACAGATGCAGCCGAGTGGAAGCAATTGGATGTATCTGAAGTCAAACGAAGAAGTAAGATAGTTTTTGAGCAGATCAGTAAATTGTCATCAGAGTCCAACAAAAAGTGGATCGGCTGGAAAGGCAAAGTACTATTTGATGAAATGACAGATGAAGGCGTCAAAGGCAGAAACTTTGCTTACAAGCCTATATCAGTTGTAGACCAAGTAAACATTGGGGAATCACACATGGTTGAAATCACAGATGCCTCTGTAAAGAGACTTGTTGGAAGGATCGCAAGCTAAATTTTTTAGATCTAAAATTTGATTAAAAAAACGTAAGAAGGTTTTTTATGTAAATCAGAAAATAAGATCAGAAATGAGTTTTCAAGTAAAAGAACCAATTTTGGTAATAGGTTTGGGCGGCGTAGGCTCAAAATTAGCAATTAAAGCAAAAGATTCTCTTAATTCAGATTGTCTACTAATTAGTAATGATGAAAAAGATTTCTTTCCAGGAAATCCATCGGTTCATGTTTCTACAAATGGAGTAGTTAATCCATCTGTTCAATTAATCCGAGGCTCAACTTACAATGTATTGGATGAAATTGAATCAAAGATTGCAGGATACTCCACAATTATTCTAATGAGTAACTTGGCAGGCAAAGCAGGCTCAGCTATTGCCCCAGTTGTATCTGAAATATGCAAAGATAAAGGACTTGTCTCATTTGCAATTATGCCTTTCAAATATGAAAAAGATAGAATTTTCAATTCAGGCGTATCTCTAAAAAGAATCAGAGAAAACTCAGAATGCACAGTTGTTTTAGATAATGACTCATTGCTTGAAAGTAATCCAGATTTGAGTCCAAAAACATGCTATGATATTGCAAATTCAGCAATTATGCATGTAGTAGAATCACTTGGTTCATCAGAAATATCTAATGAAGTAAATATCATCACAACAAGTAAAGAGGGACAAAATATCGAAGACTCCCTAAGAGATTCATTAAAAATGCTATATGGCAATGCCCCACCAAATTCAGTTAAACATTCTATGTTGTATGTAGTTGGAGGCAACAACATCCCAGTAGGAATAATAAATTCAATTACAAACATTACAGGAGGAATTCTAAAGGATAGTAATTCGCAAATAGATATGAGTTCAACTTCTGACGAGTCTAAAGTAGTAATGTTATCATCAATTCAAGGAATGACAAAATTTGACAATTATGATCCACTCGGAATGATTCCACTAGAAGATACACTTGATTGGTCTACCCCAGATTGTAGTATAGACTGCAAACTAGATTTGTACCAATTAGAGTGAACTACCACCCAACAAGTTGGG
>CAZBBN010000291.1:0-1599 GCA_964490195.1 uncultured Nitrosopumilaceae archaeon | reverse complement strand
CTATGAGTGGCAGGTCGATATCTTGAGATATTTGCAAAAATATATTTTCAAGATGATACACAATATCATTACCGTCAATTGTTTATTATAGTATAGTAAAATTCTATTAATTTTATTGGCAACATTTTGTAAGACAGTGTATACTTAGTAATTATATTCAAATATGAACAAGTCCATTCATGCAAACATTACAACATGCCTTCAGAGTAGAAGAGCCAGAAAGAAAAAATGGTATACTAGAAATTTTATCTGACAAGTATTGTAGAGCCATTCTAATGTCTGCCATTCACAAGCCAAAGTCTGCAATAGAGATAACAGCAGATACCAAAATACCAATGAGTACCGTATATAGAAGAATTCAGACACTCCATGATAATAACTTGGTCAAAACTTCTGGAGTCATCACAGAGGAAGGAAAGAGACTATTCCTCTATAAAAGCAAGGTCAAAGGAATCCAAAGTAGATTCAATGATGGAAAAACAGAAGTTGAGTTAATACTCAACAACTAATTTTTGTTTCTAATATTCATGTTCGTTAAAGTCAGCACCTAATGCAATTGTGATAATTACCGTAGTTTCAGTTGTTTGTGATTTGACGGTTTGTTCCGGTAAGAATTCGTGAAATATCTTCTTTAGGAGTTGTTCGGCAAGTAATGACCAATTCATGCCAAGTCCGTGCTGTATGATAAAGTGATGCAAAGATCCTTCTGTTCTGTGATCTGACTTTATTCCAGATGCCATCATGTAATCCTCAAGGGTTTCTATGCAACGTTTAAGATCATATTTTCCCTTCATGAACATTACATTGTCTTTGATGACAGGTTTTAGAATATCTACTATCATGTTGATATCTTGGCTTTCCAAATCAATTCCAAGCGATGTCAAGATTCCCTTTGGAACAGGTATCATTCCAATTTTGTCTGAGAATTTATTCCACCGGCTATATTTTTCAAGAATCTGTTTTATCAAGATATTATGAGATATTCCCTTTTGCATGGCCTCAGTTTCTAGTTCTGCAACCAGTTTTTCTGGCAGTCTATATACTTCCTAACAAAATTTGATGATCTATTGATCTGATTTGATTAACATGCCATATTGATCAGAACATTGCACACCAAATTATGAATAATCAAAGATTGATTCAAGCATACAAAGACGAAAAGAACATCAAGATAAAAGAAAGGCTATTTTTGATAAAGCAAGTATTACTTGACAACCAGATTGCTTCACATGCTGCAAAGCAACTTGGACGTGTAAGGTCATGGGCATACAAGTGGCTAGAAAGATTTGCAGAATGCGGGATTGAAGGACTGCAAGACCTGCCCAGAACTGGAAGGCCAACTAGCATATCAAAAAAGAAACTAATCAGCATTCAATTAGAAATAGCAGAAAATCAATCAGGATGGAGTGCAAAGCAAGTAATGAATCTAATTTACCAAAAATCAGGTGTAAGATATCATGAGATTCAGGTGTACAGATTGCTTCACAAATGGGGTTATACATCAAAGGTTGCCCAAAAGAGATTTGTAAACTCGGCTACACCAGAAGAAAAACTCTGGTTTAAAAAAACTCAAAAGAGAAAATAGCCTCAAAAATAGCA
>CAZBBN010000290.1:0-1641 GCA_964490195.1 uncultured Nitrosopumilaceae archaeon | reverse complement strand
CATTTAGATAAAGAAGGGATAAAACCAAAAACAAAAGCAACTGCAATTCAAATTGGAAGACCTGCAAATATTTTGAAAGGATTACGTGCATTAGAATTTACTAATGGTGTGGTAACTACTGTTTCAGACTCTGAAATGCTTGATGGGATGTCAGTAGTAGGACTAAATGGATTTGATTGTGAAATGGCATCCGGAGCATCCGTGGTGGGCATAAAGAAGTTAATCAATGAAGGAATTATCCAGAAAGATGATGTCGTTGTAGGAATTCTTACAGGTAGGCAAAAAGATGCAATGTTGCCAGTAGAATACCATCAGAATCCCAAGAACATGTTTGCAAAACCCCCAAAAAATTAATCCGTCATAAAGTTAGGCTTGTTTTTAGGTTCGTTTAATTTTGATATCTTAAGAGTTAAATCCAAGTTTTATGAAAATATTGCATCCAAGAATGGTGTTAAAAAACTAAATGTATGGAAGAGAAAATTATTCTGAAAAGTTTTTTCGGAGGGTGATATGGTAGAATTATGGGTTGAGATAGGAGCATTAGCTGTATTAATTGGATTATCTGGATTTTTCAGCGGATTAGAAGTTGCACTTGTAGGAGTTAGAAAATCAAAAGTGGTTCAACTTTTCAATGAAGGAAAAAAAGGCGCCAAAGCACTATACACATTAAAAATGAATCCTAGTTGGATGATGTCGAGTGTAAATCTTGGCAACAATCTTGTAAACGTTGGAGCATCTGCATTAGCAACAAGCCTTGCAATTAGGCTGTTTGGGGATGATGGATTAGGAATTGCGATAGGAATAATGACATTTTTAATTCTAGTATTTGGTGAGATTACTCCAAAGACATATTGTAATGCAAATTCAACTAGAATTGCATTAAGATATGCGCCAGTATTGTTAGCATTTAGTTATGCATTTTATCCTGTTGTAAAATTCTTTGAGATAATCACAAAAGGAGTTGTGAAAATTACTGGAAGTAGTTATGCCCCACCTCCGATTACAGAAGATGAGATCAAAGGAGTCATTGATCAAGGTTTAGCAGAAAAAGCAATTGAAAAAGATGAAATGGAATTAGTTCATGGGGCCTTAAAGTTTGACGACACAGTAATTCGTTCAGTAATGACCCCAAGGACAAAAATGTTTTCATTAAATTCTAAAATGTTACTTTTTGAAGCATTACCACAAATTAATCAAAGTGGACATTCCAGAATACCTATTTTTGGAGATACAAATGACGATATTGTTGGATTTATTCATGTACGAGATGTTCTAAAAGAATTAGAAAATGACAACAAGGTGGTAAGTCTTGAACAAATTGCAAGAAAACCCGTTTTTGCATCACAAGAAAAAATGGTTAGTGGTTTACTAAAAGAAATGAAAGGTAGAAAAACACACATGGCAATTGTTGTTGATGAACATGGGGGAGTAGAAGGCCTAGTTACTTTAGAAGATTTACTTGAAGAGATTGTAGGGGAAATTGAAGATGAAACAGATCTTACTAGACCTAAAGGTTATGAGAAAATTGATCAAGACACAATAATCACTTATGGTGATATTGAAATTGATATCTTATACGTTATTTTTAAATCCAAAATTTCATAAGTGGATGTTTATGCGTTGATATCGGAAGATCATACG
>CAZBBN010000289.1:0-1644 GCA_964490195.1 uncultured Nitrosopumilaceae archaeon | reverse complement strand
TATTAGATTTAAATACACGTTCTTGCTGACGTTGGTTGGGTCGAAAATTTCCAGGTTTATTTTTACGAACAGGTCTATCTTTTTCTGTCCAAAATTGCCAAAAATGAGAGTTGCCATTCTCCATTTTATGATCAACACCAATTAGATAAATATGAGAACATCCTAACAATATAGCAAAATCTACAGATGAGATTATAGAACTTGTTCCTAACAATGCATCTGGATCGTCGTCAAATGTATTTTCTCCAACTCTTCGAGGTTTATAGTAACGAAATGGTATTCCTCTAAACCGATTTTCATTACGAACCCAAGAATTGCGTACTATTCTTGTACATTCCGTGTGAATTACTTTTTTCCAAAAATAATCCCATTCCATACACAAAACATCACAAGAAACCCAAAACCTTTTTTGACTGTCTCCTATTTGTTCCCATTTTGTTTTTAGTATAGAGCTATTTACCGAAATAGTAACTTCATTTTCAATTAAAGACAAATCTACATTTCTTAAACTAGGTCCAGCACCCAATACAAAACATCTAGATCCTTGATGCATATTGCATAAACCTCTTATTCCAAGTTGTTTGGACAAATCTCTTTTTTCACGTTTTGTATCCATAGTTCTCTTGAACTCCAATTTCTTCTAAAAATTGACTCATCCCTACAGGTCGACCTCTTCTATTTTGACAATGAGTTATATATAAAACCTCTGCGGATCTAGATATACCTACGTACATTAAGCGTCTTTCTTCGCTAATATCACCTTCCTGAACAGATCGATAATGAGGTATAATTCCGTTTTCTGCCCCAATTATATAAACATATTTCCATTCTTTACCCTTGGAACTATGTATTGTCATTAGTTGAACTGCATCATCAGAATCTTCATGATCGTCTGTTGTTACTAGTTGAATAGATTGTAAATAATCACTTATTTTGCAATCCTTTTTGCCCTTACTGAATTCTCCAATAGATGACAATAATTCTTCTACATTATCAAATCTAACAGCATCATCAGAATCTGCTTCAGATTGTTTTTTTATAAAATCATAATATCCTACTGATTTTATAAATTTTGAACAAATTTCATCCAATGGCATTCCTTCATTGTGTAATTTTTTATACTTTTCTACAGTTTCTGCAAACTGTTTAGCATTTATTTTTGCCTTATTGCTCACCTTATCTATTTCGTCAATTCTTTTACATGCTTCTAGAATTGTCGTGTTCTTTTGTTGACAAAATCGTTCTAATTTTCCAACAGCCATATCACCTATAGATCGTTTAGGAGTATTTATTACTCTAGAAAATGCTATAGTATCATTTGGATTTGATAACAATGACAAGTAAGACAAAGTAGTTTTAATTTCTGATCTGTCAAAAAAAGAAAATCCTCCTACTACTTTATACGGAACTTCTGAATTTTTTAATGCCATTTCAGGAGATCTGCTAAAACTATTCATACGATACAAAATAGCAAAATCACTCCATTTGCAATGTTTTTTATCCCTCATTTTTTGTATTGAATGAGATAAAAAATTTGATTCTTGCTCTGGATTTACAAACGTCATATACTGAACTGGGACTCCTTTTCCACGATTAGATTTTAGAACTACATCTTTGGCATCATCATTATGTCGAATTAAAGTT
>CAZBBN010000288.1:0-1650 GCA_964490195.1 uncultured Nitrosopumilaceae archaeon | reverse complement strand
AGTTTTAGAAGATTCATCATTTCTAGCACTTGTAAATCCTATGCTCCACGTAGCTATTTGGAGGATTCAGAGGTATTTGCCGAGAGAGAAGATAGTCTGGGTGCAATTTACGTAGAAGCTGCAGATAAAGTAACTTTGAAAAAAATAAGAGACATTACATTTGTTAATGCAAGAGATATTCTTGGTATAATCTATAATTCAAAAAGTGGAAACACATCTTTGAAATGGCGTCAACTAAGACGAAACAATGGTAAGGTTTCTGGCGAAGCTTCTGCAAATTCTCTTACAAATCTAGCAGAATCAGGAGTTCTTACTTTGGATTGGGTTGAAAATTATCTAAAGAAAAAAACCCAAGAAACAAAGACTAACGAAGTCACAAGCTAAACTCTTTTCTTTTTGTAGATTAGAACGATATCATTATGATTACAAAAACTATTGATGAGAATTCAATTTCCGTCATACCAGAAGATTCTGATGACCTTTTGAATCTACGACGTATTATTAAAAAAGATGACAAAGTAGTTGGTGATACAACAAGAGTTCTAAAACAAGACAAGGATTATTCAAGACCGGACAAAGGAGAAAGAATCAAAGTAAGAATTGCGTTAATTGTGGAAAAAATTTCACTTGATGATGTTCTAGACAGATTGAGGGTTGGTGGAACAATTTATGAATCAAGTAATGAATCAGTACCTCACGGATCACACCATTCATTTATTCTAAAAATTAATGACGGAATTACAATTTCAAAGAAAAAATGGTTACCAATAGAGAAGAAACTTTTAGAATCAAACAACAATCAAATTGCTTTTGTACTTGTAGCCATTGATACTGCTGATTGTGGAATTGCAAGATTAAGAGGAACACATTTAGAATTTATGCCAAATATTTATTCGGGTTCTGGCGGTAAAAGATACAAAACCAATTTTAACATTGAAAAATTTTTTGATCAAGTGCAACAAGCAGTGTTTTCTATTTCTAAAAAAGAAGACTCTATTGTAATTTTTGGACCTGGTGAAACAAAAAAAAGATTTGCAAACTTTATTGAGAAATCACAAAAATTCAAAATTCAAATAGTTGAAGGTATTGATTCTGGTGGAGAAGACGGGATATACACATTTACAAAATCTCAAGCAATGCAGGAAATAATGTCAGACAGCAAACTTGCCAAAGCTTCATCCATAATTGACAAAGTCATGCTTCTTGCAAATAAAAAAAGCAACAAGTTTAGTATGGGATTTGATGAAACTTTTAATGCAAATCAAATGGGGGCAGTTGAATCTCTTGTATTTTCAGATAAAGTAATTCAAGAAAATGACGAACAAAAAATTATGGATTTTCTCAATGATGCTGAAAGTAAGGGAGTCAAAATTTACAGTGTTGATGCATCTACAGATATCGGTCTTAGAGTTACAGGTTTGGGAGGAATAGTTTCCTTGTTACGATACGCAATTGAATCTTAATTGGTAGAGTCAATTAACCAATTAAGATATGGTTTGTTAACAGAAGTGACACTAACTTCCACTATTTCTGGAACATCATATGGATGAGTTTCCAGAATTTTCTTTTTTAATAGTTTTTTATTTTTTGTAATGGTTTTGAAAATCGCAAGATATTCAGATGTATTTTCAATTTTTCCATTCCAGGAAT
>CAZBBN010000287.1:0-1663 GCA_964490195.1 uncultured Nitrosopumilaceae archaeon | reverse complement strand
TTGATTCACATTGCATCATTTCTGATGTATTGTAGGGTTTTGAGATGAGTTGGATAATTTTACTATAATTATCCAAACCTTCTAGTTTTGTTTGGCATATAATGCCAATAGATACCAGTGAAGGGTATTTTTTACTAAATTTTGAATTAAATAGGAAGGTAAGAAATTCACACATTATTCATAAATAGATCTAATGCCATTATATTATATTGCAAAATCTAAACGACTTCATGTTTTTTGGATATATCTCAATTACAAAACAAGGGTTTCAAAATAGGGAGCAGGATGTTGGGAAAGATTTTCAATCATTTAGACGATGACTTTATAGAAAAACTGGCAAAACAACTAGGCAACACAATTCCAAAAGAACTGTTCTTTTTGACTTTTGACAAAATGAACTTTGAAAATATGATGCAAATACTTGAAATTAACGCATCAAGATTTGGTGCTGTAAAACATACTATTATTGATGGTAAACATTCACTAAATATTTGTCATGACATTAACAAAAATTTTTCTCATTTTCTTGCATTATCACATCAATCGTTATCTGATGAACTATCCTTAAAATTGACTATTCAAAATGAAGACAAACATCTGCTTTGTTTTGAAGTTAGTGATTCTAATTAGATTTTTACTTTTTTAACATATCATTCAAAAACATTTCAGATTTTTTCTACATATTTTAGCACAAAATGAGACATAGGATTAGGCTCAAAAACGGAATTAAATGGCATGTTTTCTTTTCTTGATCATTTTTCTATGCGATTATTCAGGTCTATGTTATCATCTGATTCTAATAATTTTTTTAGACATTTGATACAAATCGGTTCTGTTTTTCCCTGAGCCCCCAAAACCCTATTAATTTCATAGGGAATGAAATTAATAATGATGAAAAATGATCGCTGCACAATTGAATACAATTGAATACACCCAATATAATACGATCTTGATCACATAACAATTTGGTATGGGAATAAATTTCATCGACACAGTAGTTCGTAAAAGTCTCAACAAAGGAACCTTAACAACTGATAAACCAACAAATATTTCTGAATTCATGGGAAACCAAAACAAGCAGCAAGCTGAAGATAGATTGAAGCTTGCAGGAAATCTCCAAGGTACAACCGAAAAAGGAATGCATAATAGTATTTTATCCACCACTGACACTTTTATGAGTAATTCAGATTACATAGTGTCTTTTTCTGGCAATACCACATCTTATTGTTGGGGTTGGTAGACATGGTAGATTCCACAAAAATCTCAGCAAAATTATCTGTAAGTCAACTAGGAAAGTATTACCATCTTTTTCTAAACACCATGGCAAAAACTTTGAATAGATTTGGAGGGCAGGTGATAAAAAATATAGGAGACAGTTTATTGTTTTATTTTCCAGAATCATCAAAAAATAAAACGTTTGGATTCATGTCTTGTATAGAAGGAGCACTTGGAATGATTGAGATGCATGACATTATCTGTCTTTGTGCAAAAAACGAAGACCTTCCATGTATTAATTATAGTATAAGTTGTGATTATGGACCTGATTTAATTATGATAACCAATTATTAATCAATGGACTTGATAGGTTCACTAGTGTAGTAGTGATCCAAATGATATTGAATGGTAGAGGTATATTGAGGTAGGTTGGTTGATCACATGGCAT
>CAZBBN010000286.1:0-1672 GCA_964490195.1 uncultured Nitrosopumilaceae archaeon | reverse complement strand
TTTTTCAGAAGAAAAATCAGAATCCGAATCATTGCCTAAACGTAGTAGCTTTGTTCCATTACAGAAATTCACTTTACATAAATTACAAGTAGTCTATGAGGCAAACAAAGAAAAACTACGAGATGATTATAGAATAAAGTCTTTCAGTGATTTTGTAAATTACTGTATTGTAAAATCACTTCCTACTTTGGAAAAACAATTAAAGAATCCTACAATTGTTTACGAAAATAATTTTGGTGATTTTTAATCATCACATAATTGGTAAAAACAAATACAGCCCAATCAAAGTCATGCCTACTACGGCCATTGATAATTTTGCAATAAAAATTTTGGATATTTTCATAAAACTAAACCGACAATCAATGGTATAACAATTATTCCTGCCATTACTGCAACCTTTAGGTAATCTTTGGGTTTGAGTGGTTGCATTTTCTCTCTTTGGAATAGTTTACTTTTACGCAAATTCATGATTTTTCCTAGATTGTCTCTTCTCCTTCACTGCCTTTCTAACTGCGTTTACTACTTGCTTTGAAACTTCACTTTGAACAATTGCTTCAATCCTTTTCATATTTCATTTCTTTTTATTGATATTTAAAAACGTATTTTAGATTTCTAATTATTTTTTTACATGTTTTCGTCCTTTGAAAACATTTTCAATATTGTAAGGAATTGATCAATTTTTAGGATTTTGAATTGTGATTTTTATTTGGATGATTCATTTTCTAGATATTTTTCTCAAATATTATTGTTGTAAATGATATCCTGGGCGATTTATCGTGAATCATTTTATTAATAATCTAAAAGTAAAATCTGAAATATTCCAAAAAAGTAGGTTCTATGGTGATAAATATTGACGAATAAATACGATGAACTATGTCAACAAGTTCTTTCATTGGATCCTAAAATCCGATTTGCTGGGATTACTAATAGTAAAGGTGAACTAGTCACTGGAGACCACAAAGAAAATATTGAAAAACTTTTGGTTGGCGATGAGGTAAAAATGTCCATTCATTATGCCTTACAAAAAAGAGATCTATATACCAATTTGGCTTACAAACTTGGTCATGAAAGATCTTCTATTACTGAATATGACAAAGTTTCAATGATTAGTGTGCCTCTCAACTCAAATGAACTATTTATGATTAGTACGGAGCCAAGGGCAGATTATTTGAAAATAATTGATTATGTGCATTCCGCACTTGATTCTCAGAAAGATACTGCATAAAACAGATTTTAGTGATCATTTTATCTTGAACCTGTACATGATTTTTGAAATTAGCTTGAATTGTTAGAATTGTAAAATTATAGTAAATCATTCACTTTAAACCCCCATACTCTGAAACCCAATTGTGGATGTAACGATAAGTGCAATTCTGACTATAGTTGGATTAGTCATGTTGTGTTTTGGTGGAAATTGGTTGGTCAGTGGCGGTGTATCCATTGCCCGAAAATTCAGAATAAGTAATCTTGTTATTGGAATGACTATTGTTGCATACGGTACTTCTACTCCTGAGCTTGCTGCAAGTGTTGCAGCGGCTGGAGAACACAGTGCAATAATTTTGGGTAATAGTGTCGGAAGGAACATCGCAAATGTTGGAATGTGTATAGGAATTGCCGCAAGTCGAGATCCACTTGCAGTAATTTAATTAGGTAGGGAAAAAAAAACCCCCAC
>CAZBBN010000285.1:0-1676 GCA_964490195.1 uncultured Nitrosopumilaceae archaeon | reverse complement strand
CTTACAGTAGCAACTGGATGTGCATTGGCAAATATTCCATTAATTATAATTAGTGGTGAAGAATTCAATTCTATGAAAAATGGAATGAAACTATCTATAGATACTGATTCTTCTAATCTAATTCAGTATCAGTAAACTTTTCAATTTCTAAATCTCCAACACTAATTTCTTTTATCTGACTTTTACCAGAAGGTAGAACACGGACAAATTCATCAAGATTGATTTTTCTAGTAATATCTTCATGCATTTTTAAAAACTCTATTCGTATTTTTTTTGCCACATCAACCAATTCTAATCCATGTGGTTCAATTACTGCATAACAAATAGAATTTTTTTTAATTGGTTCTGGTGGGCCACATGTTAAAACATAATCATCATCTTGTGGAATAATTCCAACTGCAAGTTTGAGAGTATCGGATTTGATAAAATTTCTTTGTCCCTCAATTGTAAAGGACCCTTTTGGTAGAAATTCTCCACTAGGGGCAGATTTTTTTACTTGTTCTGGATTTACCCAAAAAGCACTAACACCATACATTCCTTCTTTCCATGCACGACTAAAACAAACAGTGGCATGTGCAACTTCATTCATACTTCTATCTGGTGCATTCTCTGCTTCTTTTAGAATGAAAAATGGTGAACCAAAGATATCCCCATGAAATATTTTATCATTTTTTACTAAATGCTTTCTAACTACAGCAGAATTTGATGCAGCATCTCTTCCACCGATTGCAAGTAAACCATCAGATGTAAAGAACCACCTATATCTTTCATACCAATTTTTCTTTCTAATTTCTGAAATCATGGTAATGTCTTTTTCAGATTCTGTTTTGTTTTGTAATCTTTCTAGCTTTTTTATTGTCTTTTCTTTAATTTCTTGAATTGATTTTATTGCACCTGATTGTTTTTTGGCTTCATTAAATAATACAGATGCAATTGATTGAAGTGGAGCTTTGGTATTGATCTTTATTTTTTCATCCTGAATCACAATTAATGGAATTCCCTTTTCCGTGATTAATTTTGCATTGTGTTCTGCTAAAATTTCCTGTGCAGAATTATCCACGATTGATATAATTCCACGTGAAACCATCTCAAAAAGAGAATTAGCTACATTTGTAATGTTTTTTGATCTCTCCTTGACTGTTTCGATTGCTTTTTCCTGTTCAGAAATCTGAGTTTGCAGTTCTTTTATTTTTTTATCAGAACCACTTGATTGAATTGATTTTCCTTTTTCAACTATATTTTCAGTAAAAACTGTATCCAATCCTTCAATGAAGCTATTAGTTTTTGTGACTTTACCTTCTAATTTTCCTAATCTTATTGGAAGAACTTCGACTTTTTCATTTCTAACTATTATTGGTTCATGATTTCCTGATATTATGTCTGAAACAATCTTTTTTGTAGTATCAAAAATTCTCTTTATCTCTTCTGATGTTAACAGATTACCTATTTTTTTTCCATCAACATTTGCGATTTCAAAGACTCCTTCAACATACTTTTTTGGTAATCCTAGTGTTCTTCCAAACCATTTTGCACAAACTAAATCTGTTGTTTTGAGATCATCAAAATCTGATTCTTATATGTTAACAATTTCTAATCCATTTGATGGTGGCTTTACTTATTCTATTGCTATCTTTGGTTTTCTTGTTGTGTTTTGGATTGGTTGCTTTCGTGCAGGG
>CAZBBN010000284.1:0-1687 GCA_964490195.1 uncultured Nitrosopumilaceae archaeon | reverse complement strand
GTGAACTAACCAAAAAAAATCCTTTTTTCTTATTTTATCTTATTTTTTCTAATTGTTCTATTATACGCTACACCAAATCTATGGGTTTCATCTCGTGCATGCTGTAAGATTTTCAGAGAGGATTTCTCTTTAGAAATCACAACAGGATTTTTATTTTTTGGGACATAAACTTCTTCATTTTCTTTTGCCAGAGAAATGCACGGTAGTTTCAACCCCAAAGACTCTAATGAATTAACAGCAGAATTTAGTTGCCCTTTTCCACCATCAATTACTATCAAATCAGGCAGTTCAGATTCTTCTTCTAGTAATCTGTAATATCTTCTTTTGATAATTTCCCCGATCATTGCAAAATCATCTCTTCCAGAAACAGTTTTAATTTTGAAT
This sequence comes from uncultured Nitrosopumilaceae archaeon, assembly GCA_964490195.1. Lineage (GTDB taxonomy): Archaea > Thermoproteota > Nitrososphaeria > Nitrososphaerales > Nitrosopumilaceae > Nitrosopumilus. Next base: position 1,303 of record CAZBBN010000284.1, on the reverse strand, counting down.
TTTCTGTATCCTGATTTGTTTGGTTTCCCATCTACAAATCTAGACATTGAACCCACTGCAAAGTCTACACCGTGATTAGAGATATCAAAGCATTCAATTATTTTAGGAATCGTAGGCAAATTTAGAATTTCTTTTAATTCAATCAATCCAGGATCGCCGCCCTTTGAATGAATTAATTGAATATTTTTTAAAATCAGATTAATAATATCCCTTCTTTTTCCTTTAGTAGGAGTAGAAATTTGTACATTGAATCCTGCCTGCTCGGAAAGTAAAGATTCCAATAATTCCTTATTTTCTGGAATCTCACTAACTAGAAGGAATTTTGGAATTTTGTGAGTGGAGTAATATTGAAAAAGAAAATTTGAAAAAGAATTATCAGCCACTAGATCAAAAAAGAATTTATCACTGTCTCGAATTACACCATTAATCATTCTAAAATTCATCACAGTTGCAGATTGTTCTTGAATACCAATTCCAAAATATTCCTCATCAGATTTGTCAACATATTCCATTTTTTGTTTAGTCTGAAGACTCCCAAGCCTAACAAGAGTATCACGAATATCCTTTGCCCGCTCAAATTGCTGCAGTTCTGCTGCTTGATGCATCTCTTCTTCTAGTTTTTTTGTAAAAATTTTTGTTTGGTTTTTACCCTTTAGAACATCTTCCAAGGCAGAAATATGTTTTGCGTATTTTTCCTGTGCATCATTGAATTCACAAGGCCCTTCACAATTTCCCAAATGGTATTCAAGACATACTTTTTTTGGCAAAGTTTTACAAATTCTAATTTGGAATGCTTTTCGTAAAGTTCCAATAGTGAGTAACTTTGAGCTACCCTGAGTAAAGGGGCCAAAAGTTTTTCCTTTACCCAAAAATTTTCCGTCTCTAGTTCTTCTTGCAACTAGTAATCGAGGGTATTTCTCATCAGAGATTCTAAGATAGGTGTATCTTTGTTGATCTTTTAATTCAATATTGAATCTGGGACGATATTTTTTAATCATATTTGATTCTAAGAGAAAAGCCTCACTTTCATTATCTGTTAAAACAAATTCAATGTCTGAAATTTTTTCCACTAGTTTTTGTGTCTTGTAGTTTTGATTTTTTGTAAAATATGATTTTACTCTGTTTTTCAAATTTTTTGCTTTACCAATATAGATTATTTTTTCATCAGAATCTTTCATCAGGTAGATTCCAGGATTGGTAGGAATGTTAATGGTGGAAATATCAAAAGTCATTTTTTAAATAATAAGATCGGAAGAGCACACGTCTGAACTCCATCCACTCCGGATAAACTCGTATGCCGTCC
>CAZBBN010000283.1:0-1690 GCA_964490195.1 uncultured Nitrosopumilaceae archaeon | reverse complement strand
AAATAAATTACAAGAATAAAGAAGATAAACAATAAAAAGAATTGTAACATAAGATAATAATCTAAAAGGCAGATTATATACACTATGAGAACATGTATTGTGTGTGGGAAAAAATTTGAACATTGGAGTGATGATGTTTGTTCTACAGAACATTCCAATGAATTAGAGCATTAAATGCATGTGAGTAGATATAATGGAAAATAAAATCTTTGACTATCCTAAAATTTGTAAGGAAATAAAAAATCTCGATGAAAAAATACAATTTGTAAGTGTAATAAATGAACATGGCAATTTGATTGCAGGCGGGACAAATGGCGATTCTGAATCCAGAGAAAATAAAAGATTTTATGAAGATTTGTATGAGGAAGTTGCAACAAGAATTAAACTACGGAAAAAATTTGATGGAGTTTTGGGGGATGTAAAAGGAACCATAGTTATCAGAAACCGAGTCATTACAATTAATTTGCCAATAAAAAATGATATTTTGTTTATTTCTGCGAATACCTCGGTAAACTATAGTCTGATTCTGGAAAAAATTCTCCATGAAATTCTAGGTGATGTAAAATAACAGACGAGGAATATTTTGTTGGAACTGCTAATGCGGAGCATATGGAAATGTATGTCAAGGCAATATGGCACCTTGTGGAACGTGGTGAACAATGCAGAGTAAATTCAATTGCAAAGATGTTAAACATTAGACAACCAAGTGTAATACAAATGCTAAAAAAATTAAGTGAACAGGATTTGTTAGTTTACAACAAAAATGGTATATATCTTACAGAATCTGGACAAAAAATCGGTACTACTATGATGCGAAATAGTAGATTGCTAGAAGTTCTCATGAATAGTGCATTAAAAGTAGAAATTGATGAGGAAATGGTTTGCGGAATTGAGCATCATATGAAAAAACAATTTACAGATGCTTTGTGCATAATGTTGAATCATCCAAGAAAATGTCCACATGATCATGAAATCCCAATGGGTGAATGTTGCCAAAAAATAAGCACATCAAAAATCTGATGACGCTACGTGCGAATATTTTTGTGCCTAAGACGTCAAAAAGAACACCTTTTTGCTATATTTTTGGAATAATGAGACAAATCCCAACCTTGGGGTATTCTGATTATGTACTCGAATATATTTTTAAAAGTAATATTACTCTGAATTAATCGTTAATTAATGAAAATTGATCATATTGCAATTGCAGTTAACGATGTAGAAAAATCAGCTAAAGTGTATCAGCAAGCACTGGGAGTAGATAATGTGGAATTTGAAACAGTGGAAACTGAAGGAGTTAAAGTTGCAATCATTCATTTAGAAAATGGCCGCGTTGAATTAATGCAGCCAACAAATGATTCTAGCCCAATCAAAAAATTCCTGGATAAAAAAGGTCCAGGATTACATCACATGGCATTAGAGACGGATAACATTGAAGATGAAGTAGAAAGAATGGAGGGATGTGGAATTCGATTTTTGGGTCAAATAAGACCTGGCTCTGCAGGAACTAAAGTTACTTTTATTCATCCAAAATCTCTTCATGGAGTTCTTGCAGAACTTTGCTCTCATCCTAAAGAGTAAACTGACTTAATCGAGTTTAACTATGTTAGTATGATGTACGGAATATACTTGAAAGTAATCGAACAATGTTTGAAGAATCCATCAAGTATGAGAAAATCTTGGAAACTCACAC
>CAZBBN010000282.1:0-1691 GCA_964490195.1 uncultured Nitrosopumilaceae archaeon | reverse complement strand
GGAATTTCCGTTGCAGCTTTGGCAGTAGGATTTATTTTATTATTTGGATAATTATTATGACATTTTGAAATTCGGATTACATCCTAACTGATTAACAATTGTATTTACTTTATCAATTAGAATATTTTGTTGATTAACAATTTCATTTATTTTTTCAGTTTTTGTTTTTAAATTCTCAAATAATGTTGTAGCAGTTTGATATTCTTCTGAGAATAGTGTTTTATTTTCATAGTACGGATATCCTTTAAGAGGTTTATCACATAACAATTTTTCATCAGATAGTTTTTGTCAAGCATATCTATTTCTTTTCTCAGATCTTTTTCATTTTCTAATAGAAAATTCTGGCCAATGTAAAGATCTTCAAATCTTTGAGGAATTACATGACTTTTATTATCAAATGAATCTTGAGAGGATTCATATGAATACATCAAATGACCCGCTTCATGGTATGTCCTGGTTTTAATGCATGCCCAATTATTTCAATAATTACAAGGATTATGAAAGTCCCTTTCAACAATTAGGCAAGAATCACATCAATGCCTAAGATGTTCTATAGAAAAATCAGTACATTTTGAGATCGAATTTTTTGATTGTATGAATCAATTTTTACATACTTTTTTTATTTTAAAGACATTTTCAATTCAAAAATATTGCCATAGATAAGCTGGGATATTGGTAATCCATTACGACATTGATTACCAAGTCATCTGTGGCTAAAAAATTTCAATTAGGATGTGAGTCAGACACATAATTATCAATTTCTTCTTTTGAATATAATCCTGTATTATTATTTACTAATTTGGAAATATTTTGAAACGCCGGGCATTGATTATCAATACTAAAGTCCTTCACAACGAGGGCACTGTATCACAACATGATTCCCCCAATCACATTCAATATCATCAATTATTTCAAAAATCACCACCGCATTACAACTACATCTTATTTTACTTTGGAATTTATCAATAAGAGCCATAACGATATTGTAGAAAAATTAAATATAATTTATTAATAATCAAATAAAAACAAAATTGATAAAAATTTGACTGAATGTCCTACGTGTAAACTTTTGATGGAATCTCACTCCACATCAGAATTAATGGAATGTTGTATGAAACAAGTTGGAGATGAATATGATGAAGAACAAACAGGTAATTGCCCAAATTGCAAACACAATATAAAAAAACATTCAGACAAAGAACTTGCAGAATGCACTCTAGAATACCTCAAATCAGGAATCAGTTAGTTTAAGATAGAAATAAACATCAGAATAATAAAAAATATTCGATGGACATAAGAACAAGAAAATTAATCGAAGAATTTTCTCCTATGTGGACAAATAAAGAAGTATGGGAATTTGAGCAAATAAATGAAAATCTTAGATTCGATGTAGCTTATGCCGAACCCAAGAATTATGGAGTACAATCATGGAAGTCAAAATTGGCATTTACTGATTCTGAGATTAGAGATGTTACTGTTAGAACTTTTGATAATTTGATAGATGGTAATGAATTGTGGATAGTAAATAAAGGTCAAGATAGGCTTGATAATCGACATATACCGTATCTCATGGCTGTAATGGCAGATATTATGATTGAAGAGGAAATTTGCATAAATTTTAGATTTGAACACAGTTGTTTGGTAGTTTCAATAGATTCCAATGCAGATGTGATTGACTGCAAAGAATTCTT
>CAZBBN010000281.1:0-1695 GCA_964490195.1 uncultured Nitrosopumilaceae archaeon | reverse complement strand
ATTTCTTCATTCATAGAAAAACTTGCAAAAAAAATATTCTGGGAACTTGCAAAAATAAATGTGGATTGCCAGTCCACAAAAACAACAGTTGTAGTGAATCTTCTTTCCAGATTTGATTAGTTTATGTTACTGTTGGTTTGATTTCAGCAGATGTTTGGTCTAGATTCGTGTTGGGTCTGGCATCATAGATTTTTGATGCACGCTCAAAGCTTTGCATGTATAAAGTAGCATTTTTGTTGGCTGCCTTGAGGTTGTTCTTCACGTTTTTTAGTCCTTCAACACAAACAGAATCTGTATTTTGCACAGCCTGAATCCATGTTTCTGTGTTCTGTTTTATTACATCCCTCATGAAATCAGGAACAATCCATCCAAAATATCTGGTAGAGTATTTTTCTTGCAGATCCAAATAATGCTGTGTCAGATCGAGATATCCGTACAGGCATTCTGAATTGACATCAGCACACATTTGTGTTACTCTTTTAGAGAAAACATCCACTTCTTCTATCCTTTTTGTATAATTTTCCTTTAATGAATCTAGGAATTTTTCTTGTTGTATATTTTGTTTGCTTTTATTCATGTTTAATCCGAGAATACAACTCACAATTTATCTAAAAAACCTGTGCAAACACCTGCATGAATATTCATGCAAATATACGCACAGCTATATTAGCCTCAGATATAACATTCAAGTAATGTCTTTGTTGATGACAAAAAACAAACTTCAAGTTGTCCAAAAGGCCACAATCTTGACACCCGGAGTTGAATTAATTGGGATCATCAACAAACTAGGTAGGATGACTGAGTATATTGGAACAGAACTTCCCCTGACTGATTCCAAAAGAGAGATGTTTTTCATGAAAATTGCTCTTCGAACATCTATGCAAAAAGACTTTGATGATGAATTAGGTAACGTGGATTATTGCATGACAAAAAGAGGCTTAAAACAATACATCTCTATTCCTACCTTTGACAACAATACAATTTTCGTCATAACACAAAAGGATGCAGATTATGAGAAAGTGATTGAAAATATTTCTCAAACAATAATACATTCAGAAGAATTTTTAGGAATACCAATACCAAACGGTAGTGAAGTATGACTTGAATATGTATGATACAAAAGTAATTCGATGTGGAAGATGTAACAAATGTCTGGGCGAGCTAGATTATGATGCAGAAGTCATACGTCCGTTATGTGGCCAATGTGCAAATCCCCTTCCAGAAGGAGACGACATACTGTACACAGCAAGCAATATGTGTAAACAAAAACAATTAGAGGTTACACATTGAAAAGCACTAACAACTAAAAATTTGATTTAACAATTTTCACTAATAGATAAATTAATTGCATTCCAACAACAACACTCATCCAATGTACAGTTAAGGCAATCTTTTGGAGATTTGCTTGCTTTACATTCAGAGGGAAGACAACCACAATCAGCACATTTGATTTCCATATGTAATTTGAGAGCAATTAGAATAAAAACAATTACTCAAACTTTTCAAAATTGCAATTCTCTCTAAAAATCATCTAGTCCTCCCAACAATTATGAGTCAAAATCCATGAGTTCAAATCCTTTGACCCTACATTTTTTTGCATTTTAGATAGTTCGATATTATCTTACTTGCCAATTCATCAGGCGGCATCTCTTTCTTGTTTGATTCACTTGCTAATTTTCGGGCATTTGTCTTAGA
>CAZBBN010000280.1:0-1705 GCA_964490195.1 uncultured Nitrosopumilaceae archaeon | reverse complement strand
TTTTTCAGACACTGAAAGATAGTGTAAGTTTAGATATTGAAGATTCATCACATAAATCATATAAATTAAATTTCAAGGAAGGGGGAAAACTCCATATGTTTAGAGTTACTGGGAGATTTCGTCTTACCTGGAATGATGATGATGTTCTCTAGATGAATTAAATAATAATGGGATTTTTAAAATAATATTATGACTTTGGAAGAAGAAATAATTGAGATAAAAAACAATTTCGAGAGTGTATCTTCCGATAAAATTCTAGAAATTCTAAATAAAATAATGCCTGAATTTAAAAGTAAATTAACATCTGAATATCTGCAGGGTAAAATCCAAAAGATTTTGGAATTGGGTGTTGAATCTGAAAAAAAGAAACAGTGTAAAGCATTGATACCTTATTTGGATTGGTATTTGCAAGGCATGTAATGTTATTCTGAAAATTGTTTTATTTTATGTAATGCAATTTTAATGGTATTTAGATCATCTCTCGCCTCTATCATGTTTCCTACAAGTTTAACAAAATATTCATGTCCAGTATCCTGTGCTTTTTTTATGTCTGCCTCATAACATGATAAAGCCTTTTCTAAAAATGGGATGTCTTCGCTTAACTTTGTAATTGATTGAATATCTGACAAATTATTTTGAATTTTTTGTATTGTTTCATCAATTATTGGAACTGTTTTCATTGCTTGTTGATTTAAGGCTGATGCAAACATTGCAGCGGCATCTTTTAACTCAGGACTATTATCAAGAGTTTTTAATCTTTTTCTATAATGTTTCAATGATTTTATAATTATTTCATAACCTCCTTCATCTCTCAAATAGATTGCACCGATCCAAAATTTTCCTGACATTTCTTAATATTCTGAATTTCGAATATTATAATTTAGTTGTGGAATTTAGATATGTGTCGTTTTTCAGTTATGATAATTATGAGAAATTATTTGATGTTTAAACATCAAAATTTTCTTGTATGGGTTGCTGACTTTTACTAATTAAATTAAGCAAAATACCAGCTAATGTTACACCCATTCCTGCAAGACCAATAAACGTACCAATATTCTTAATCAATCTCAAAGTAGGATCAGTCTGACCCAATTCTATTGAATAAAACATTACCAGTCCTGACGCAAACATGATTACTCCAACAATGATTACTGGAAATCCTGTTTTCATATTATGGGTATTTTTTGCTAATTAATAAACAACAATAATTGGTAATCGTCTAGAATTTTGAAGTCACATTACCCAGATATTCCAGAGAATAATTATAAAAATTCAATCCCCTCATTCTGCACGTCTCCTTTATACTCATCAGTACTTTGTGAGAATATACCCACTCTCTGAGCGATGACCGTTTGTTATCTTTCTGATTATGACGTTTGACCTGTTGCCCTCTCTACTGCATTATTGTGATAGTCAGGTTTTGTGTTTGATGTTTCTTGCAAAAGGACAGAGACAGTGTCTTTGATTGACATGATCTCCTCTCTTAGCTGAGTGTTTTCACGTTCTAGTTTTTCTAATCTCTTGCAAAGAGCAATATTTTCTTGTTCCAAAGTATTACAACGGTTACAAAAATACCCTAATCATCATCTCTCTGCAATGACTGTGATAGCATAGTGCTGATCAGAAAGGATATCTGTCAAAAATAATAGATTCAACTATCCCGACAAAGTCGATATCCGTTCGTACAAACCGACCATGCGCGGCA
>CAZBBN010000279.1:0-1706 GCA_964490195.1 uncultured Nitrosopumilaceae archaeon | reverse complement strand
AGCGCACCGGACTTTTAATCCGGTTGTCAAGGGTCCGAATCCCTTTAGACCCGCTACTTTCTTTTATTTATTTAATGATTTCATCGATTTGTTTTGTCAATGACTCAATGGAAGAATTGATTTTATTTTCTCTTTTAGCGACATCTATTCTATACTGATTGATTTTTTGAATCCTATCAGAAATCATTCTTTTTTGTTCATCATATCCTGATGACCCAAAGGATGTCCTATCCTTTAGAGAAGAAACAACAGTAGTGGAAGAAATGATTTTAGATACAATTTTTGGATCGACTTTGGTATCAGATACAGATTTTTTTATTTGTTCTAGAGTTAATTTTGAAATAGGTTTTTTTGATTGATAAGATAATTGGACTAGAACTCCTGAAATTTTATGAGTTACTCTAAAAGGAATTCCTTCCTGAACCAATTTTTCAGCAATATCGAGTGCTATAAGATTGCTGGATTCAGTAACTTTTTTCATTTGTTTCTCATTTACTTTTAAAGTTAGAAGTATAGATTTTAAAATCAATAATGCACTAATAGAAATTTTGGATGTTGACCAGATAGAAGATTTGATCTGCTGTAAATCACGTCCATAACCAGATGCCAATCCTTTGATGGTTGTAAGAATTGCAGTAAGGTTTCCAATTATTTCAGATGTTTTACCACGTGTTAATTCTAAAATATCGGGATTTTTCTTTTGGGGCATTACACTTGAAGGAGATGTAAATTCATCTGCTAGTTCGATAAAAGAAAATTCAGACGTTGACCATATTACAAAATCTTCAGATATCTTACTTAGATTAGTCATCAAAATTGAAATCATAGCAACATATTCTGCAACAAAATCGCGCGTACTTGTTGCGTCAATCGAATTTTCAACAATTCCATCAAAGCCTAACATTTTTGCAGTGCTTTGTCTATCAATTGGAATACTTGTTCCTCCGACAGGTCCAGCACCAAGTGGACTTTGATTAACTCTTTCAAATGTTCCATAGAGTCTCTGAAAGTCTCTGGACATTACATCTGCATGAGCTAAAAGATAATGAGAAAACAAACCGGCTTGAGCTTGTTGAAGATGAGTGTAAAGAGGCATGATTGTTTTTTGATGATTTTTGGCTACTGAAACTAGGGCTTCAATAGTATCTAAAAGACAATTACAAATGATGTTAATATCATCCCTAATTTTCATTCTAATATCTAAAGCAACTTGATCATTTCTAGATCTTGCAGTATGCATCTTTCCACCACTTGCCATTCCAGCCTTTTTGATTACTAGTGATTCAATTAATTCATGAATATCTTCTGCTCCAGAAGAGGTATCAAATTTTTCATTTTTTAAATTATCTAGTGTAGTTAAGATCTTTTTTGCATCATTTTTTGTAATGATGTTATTTTGATATAACATCAAAGTGTGAGATTGACTTCCAATAATATCATAATAAGCAATTTCATAGTCATCGTTAATTGATGAAACATAATCTAAAGTGATATCACTCAAATCAGTACCAAGACGTGAACGATACATTATCTAAGGTTCTAGAATGGTTATATATAGCATCGACGCTTTTGCCGACATGAGTCAAGATATCAAACAGCTTAGAGTGAAAATTTTCGATGAGTTATCAAAGATTGTAGATCCAGAAATCAATACATCAATTGTGGAATTAGAATTGATTGATGAAGTGGACATCAATAGTAGCAAT
>CAZBBN010000278.1:0-1711 GCA_964490195.1 uncultured Nitrosopumilaceae archaeon | reverse complement strand
CTACAATTTCAGAAGGATCAGATTGTAGAATAAAATCAAGTGGTTGATTTCTAGCATCATCATGAGATGAATCAAGAGTTATTTCAGGTTCTTACCCATGTGGATGAATTTTTTCAAATTTTTTTTCTGAATCCACACATTGCTTACAAAAAATATGTCATTAAAGAATTAGAAATCAATTTTATGTTATCACAGAGTTATTCTGAAACAAAACCATCACAACCTGAAGTGCAGGGTTTATTCATCACACCTTCACATACACCTAACTCATTATGCATAATTCTATGATGGCCACATACTTTACATTTTTCTCTAAAGTGAGATATTATTTCAGCAGTAGAAATTCCAGATTCATGAATTTTTAATTTTGTTTCATTTGTCATGATTGTTGGTTTAATCAAGTAACTTTAAACATTTTGAACTCAAAAATAATGAAAAAAATTTGTTTCCAATAGAAAGCACGAACATGTCGGGAAAGTGAACGGGACAAAAAACATAACGCCTAAACCATAGTCAACTTGAAATCATCATTATATCAAAAATATTATTTTACTATTAATTGGAAAAGAGGATTTAGATAAACATGTAATTCAAAAGCAGCATATTCATTATTACAATTATTGATACTGCAACAACTGCTAAAATTTTTATATGTATTTTATTCACATATTCTTTTCCCATTATCTTTTCTTTACTTGTAAAGTATACCAGTGGTATTACAGTAAATGGAAGTTGTAAACTAAGAACAACTTGACTAATAACTAGAATATCCAAAGTACTTGTTCCGAAATAAATTGCGATCACTGCAGGAATAATTGTAATTGCTCTAATGATAATTCTTCTTTTCCACAATTTTGCTTTAAATTTTGTAAATCCCTCAAAAATTATCTGGCCTGAAAGTGTTGCTACAATTGAAGATGCCAATCCAGATGCAAGAAGTGCAATTCCAAAAGAGGTGCTCGATAAATTACCCAGTAAAGGGGTAAGTGTTTGATATGCTTCTTCAATTGATTCGATAATAATATTATTTTGGTGGAATATTGCAGCAGACATTACTAGAATTGCTCCATTAATCAAGCCTGCAATGCTTAGTGCAATAACCGTATCAATAGTTGAAAATTTTACCATTCGTTTTGGAGACCTTAATACCTGAAACATGTTTTTTCTTGTTTTCATCATTGCAGAATGTAAAAAAATTGCATGAGGCATTACAGTGGCCCCTAAAATTCCGACTGCAATAACAATACTTCCTTCTTGTAATTCAGGAATCATTGCATGATATCCGATCTGATACCAGTCTGGACTTGCAAGATAAATTTCTACAAGATAAATGATGGCAATGAGCATCATCATTCCAATAATTACCGCTTCTACTTTTCTTATTCCTATTCGTTCAAGTGATAGTATGAGAAGGGTATCAAATCCTGTTATTATGGCCCCATAGATTAAAGGAATTCCAAATAATAAATTGAATGCAATAGCTGCACCAATAATTTCTGCCAAATCTGTTGCGATTGCTGCTAATTCAGCAGTAATCCAAAGTGAGAATGATTTGTATTTAGATAAATTATCTCTACAATTTTCAGCAAGACTTAGTCCAGTGATTATTCCTAGCTTTGAAGAAAGATACTGCATGAACATGCCTATGACATTACTCATCACCACTACCCACAACAATGAATATCCAAATTTTGAACCAGCTGCAATATCT
>CAZBBN010000277.1:0-1711 GCA_964490195.1 uncultured Nitrosopumilaceae archaeon | reverse complement strand
TATTATTCATACGACCTTTGCCTAACTCTAACATGTGGTTAATTGCATCCGTATTGTATTTAAAAAAGTGGTTAGTTGGCGATTCATGAACAGTACAAATACGGTAGTCTTCTCGCTTTGATTTGTAAATCCGATCACAGTTAGCTTTTCTTCAAAGTCACCTATTGCCACACCCTTAACTCATGCACAATAGCGTTTCATTTACTTAAAATATTTCGAATAAACCCTATTCCAGAAACTATTATACATAAATAAAAAATACAATCATCATGAAAGTTTTTGACGGCAAAAAAGCTGCACAAGATTACATGTCAAAACATACTTTAGCATTCTCTACACCAGAATTAACTCTAATGAGATTTGCATTTTGGTTAGGAGATTCAGTACCAGATCCAAAAAACGAGGGAAAAGGAATTCCAAGAATGATGACATATTTGACAGAACAGGACTTTCAACCAGTCTTAATTGATGATGATAAATACGAACCATCAGGGGCAGTCAAAAGTTCAGCGGTTGTAGGAAATGCCTACAAGGAAGTACAGACAGATGGAAAGTTTTGTTCAGAATGTGGAACTAGTCTATCTACATCTGCAAAGTTCTGTCCTGAATGTGGTATAACACAATAAGAAGAAAATAATTTTTCAAATAATTTTATGCTTTAGCGCCACACTTTGTACAAAATTTTGCATTGGCTCTTAATGCAGCACCACATGAAGAGCATCCATTAGCATCATTATGTGGAGTGGTTTGTCTTGGCATCAAGGAAGGATCAGGTGATGGCAAAGTCCCAACATCACCAAATGCTTCTTGTGCAGAAACGATTCCGGGCGGACCTCCGCCAACTGGATTTTGTGCAGTTCCTGCTCTTGGTGGCATTCCCGTTCCACCTGCCATCATCCCAGGATTTCCCATTCCAGGCATCAAACCAGGAGATTGTGTATTCCCAGAACCTCCACCGAGTGATTTTTTCATTTCAAATATTACTTTGATTGCAAGAAATTCTAATGCAGAATATGCTACTGTGTAGTCACCTAATTTTTGGAAGAATTCTTTGTCATTGAGTAGACCTTTTTTGTACATGTTGTTGGTATCAAGAAAGGATTCATAGTAACCTTGAGATTCATCAAACAGACTTTGTAGTTTATCAAATAGCATGTTCAGTGTGTCTACTTCACCAAATGACATATTCTAACTCAATTTTTGGAATATTAATTACTTTAGGATCAAAAAAGAGGAAAACGTGTTTGAGTTTACGCAAGTGCTCTATCAATCATATTTTTGTATGATTCTTTAGAAGCTGCACCTACTTGTTGGCTGACTATTTCGCCTTTGTTAAGGAGGATTAATGTTGGAATACTAAAGACATTGTATTTAGATGCCAATTCATTGGCCTCATCAACGTTAACCTTGACAAATTTTACTTTGCCATCATAGTCATTAGCCAATTCTTCAACTACTGGACCGACCATTCTACACGGACCACACCATTCGGCCCAAAAGTCTACAAATACAGGAATGTCAGAGTTTATCACATCGACTTCCCATGATTTTGCATCTGAAATTTGAGTAATTCCCATTGTAATGATATTGAGTTAAACGTACCTAAAAATGTTCACCAGAATTAACACCATATTTTTTGTTGTAGAATAAAATTTCATGTATGTATCAACCTTTACGCCTAAAATCAATGAAATTATACCACAAGATCTAA
>CAZBBN010000276.1:0-1713 GCA_964490195.1 uncultured Nitrosopumilaceae archaeon | reverse complement strand
AGGATCCATAGGATTGTCACCCATTGTAGGAGCATTTGCAGTAGGAATGGCATTATCAACTACCAAAGTATTTGAAAAAGTAGAAAATTACATTGGAAAGATTGGATTAATTTTTGCACCATTGTTCTTTGCAATTATTGGTGCACAGGTAGACCTAAGAGCAGTAGATTTGAACATAATGATTCTAAGTGGAATAATTATCACAGTAGCTATTCTAACAAAATTATTTGGTTGTGGAATACCAGCAATGTTATTTTTGAAAAGCAAACAGAAAGGCATCCGAGTAGGAATTGGGATGATCTCAAGAGGAGAGGTTGGACTTATTGTTGCAGGAGTAGGAGTAACTGCAGGAATTCTTACTTCTGAAGTATATTCTACAATTGTAATTATGGTAGCAGTCACAACAATTATCACACCAATATGGTTGAAAATGGAATACAGAAAAGAGCAGAAAAATCAGGAGTCAAGCGAGCAAAGTATCAAGCACAAACCAGAATAAATAACCAACAGAGTCTTAGATTATATAGAAAATTTATCATGACAAAACATGTTCACAGAGAGAAAACTTGAGGGTGAAAAAAGTGACTGCTGATTACAACGAATTAACAAAACAAGTTCTCAATCTATACCCCCAAGTGAAATTTGCAGGAGTTGTAAACATTAAAGGAATAATTGTTGCAGGAGGACGCAAAGAAAATGTTGAACAGTTACTAGTAGGCGATGAGGTCAAAATGTCAATTCATTATTCTATACAAAAAAGAGATCTCTATACTAATTTAGCATACAAAATTGGTAAAGAAAGATCAGCAATAACAGAATTTGAAAAAGCTGCCATTATCAGCATTCCAATTAATTCTAACGAATTATTTTTAGTTCGCACAGATAAAGGGGTAGATTATTTGAAAATTGTTGACTTTGTGTATTCTAAACTAGATCCTCAAAAATACATTCGTGACGAAATCAAAGTGATTCAAGACGAGATAAACGAATTAAAAAATCTCAAAGACAATAAAACAAAAAAGAAAAAGGTGGTAAAGAGAAAACCAGCTAGAAAGAGTGCTGCAAAGAAAAAGGTGGTAAAGAGAAAACCAGCTAGAAAGGCAAGGAAACATAGATAAGCATCAAGTCAAATTATTTAACGAATTTATGTCTAAATCATAGTAAGTAACCATGAGTAATCTAGATCCTATTTTATCAAAGGCATGTAGTGAAATAACACAAAACCTTCTAACAATTAACGAGCCAAGCAAAAAGCAAGTTAAAGAGGAAATAATAAAAATTTGTACAAAATATGCCCTCGAAAGGATTCCCAGAAATTACGAAATACTATCAATGGCAAAAGAATCAGATTTTAACAAATTAAGAAAAGTGTTGCTGAGAAAACCAGCAAAGACAGCATCAGGAGTTGCAGTAGTGGCATTAATGCCAAAACCATATGCATGTCCACATGGAAGATGCACGTATTGTCCTGGCGGAATAGAGTACAACTCACCAAATAGTTATACAGGAAAAGAACCATCATCACTTAATGCAATAAAGAATGAATTTGATCCTAAATTACAAATTACTTCAAAAATTAAGAAGCTAATTGCATTTGGACACGATCCATCTAAAATGGAAGTGGTGATTGTCGGAGGAACTTTTCTTTTCATGCCAAAAGACTATCAAGAGAATTTTATCAAATCATGTTATGATGCGTTAAATGGAATAGAT
>CAZBBN010000275.1:0-1715 GCA_964490195.1 uncultured Nitrosopumilaceae archaeon | reverse complement strand
TTTGATATCCATTAACTGGATCATAATCAACTTCTACTAGTTTTCTATTTTCATTGGGGGGATTTTGGGATACCCATTCAGTATCAACTAAAACTTCTGGATGTGCGTAACTCATGATGTTTTACCATTGTTTTCATACTTATTTGTTTTTTTCCAAAAATCTCCAAAAATATCATTTTTAAGTACAATGAAATTAATTAGAACTGCTTGAAGCTTCAAAGAGTTGCAGTAGTAAGTAAAGTAGGTTCAAAGGATTCAGAAAAAGCTGCAAGCGATGTTGCAAAAATGCTATTAGCAAAGAAATCCACAGTTTATACAATTTCCCCAATCAAAATTGAAGGAGCAAATGAAATAGAAGATTTAGCGGGATTGAAAAAAATTAAACTTGACCTAGTCATAACTCTTGGCGGGGATGGAACAACTCTCAGGGTTTTTAGAAATCTTCAAAATGATACACCAATTTTGACTATAAACGTAGGAGGAAATAGAGGAATATTATCTGAAATTACAATTGAAGAAATTGATGATGCTATTAATCAAATTTTAAAAGACAATTTCTTTTTGGATAAAAGAATCAGAGTGGTTGCATCTTGCGGAGGAGTAGAATTTCCACCTGCATTAAATGAGATATACATCAGTAGAGTAAACTTAACTAAAACTGCGGAGATTGAAATTAAATTTCAAAACGACACAGTAAAACAAAAAATGGATGGAGTAATAATTGCAACACCTAGCGGATCAACAGGTCACTCGTTTTCACTGGGAGGTCCAATATTGCATGAAAGCTTAGATGTTTTAATAATTACACCTGTTGCACCTGTATACAGATTAGCATCACTGATTGTTCCTGATGAGAAAATTGAAATAATTTGTTCTCATGATTGCAACATTGCAATGGATGCGCAAGTAATCAAAACAGCAGGATATGAAGAACCAATAATTATAAAAAAATACAACAAACCAGCAGTCTTTGTAAGGCTAAAAAAACGTGGACTGAGACAAATGAGTAAACTTGGATTTTAGAATTTTAGACGCTAGTGCATTTTATGCCGGAGTTCCATTTGGATCAGCTGATGATTGTTACACAACATCTTTGGTTTATGATGAAATTAAACACATAAAGAAAAATCATGATGCATTGGGAACTTTACTTGAAACTAACAGATTGAAAATCAGAGAACCTGACAAAGAATCAATAATGGCTGCAGTAAAGGCTGCAAAAAATACGGGCGACTATCCGCAACTATCAAAACAAGACGTCTCAATTCTTGCATTGGGTATTGAGTTAAACGGCGAGATAATCAGTGATGATTTTGCAATTTCAAATGTTGCAAGAAATCTCGGCCTAAAAATCTCACCAATTATGACTCAAGGAATTTCAGATGTAGGAAAATGGGTTCATTATTGTCCTGGGTGCAGAACTAATCACACCTTTGGTAGCGAATGTCCAATGTGCGGAACTCCATTAAAGCGAAAATTACTCAAGAGGTAACTTTTTTCCATTCCACTCCACAAAAGAGCCATCATAGAGTTTTACATTTTCAAATCCTGCAATTTTTAGTTGTAAAAATGGATTTGATACTCTGTGTCCATACATGCAATAGCAAACAATCTCTTTGTTCTTTGAGCCATTCAACTGATACTAACATGATAAATCATAGTTGTTAAATTATTAATTTGTATCATGCATCATGTAAAGTTTTTTGGTCAGATTT
>CAZBBN010000274.1:0-1716 GCA_964490195.1 uncultured Nitrosopumilaceae archaeon | reverse complement strand
AGTATCAAAGAAAGTATAATACAAGCAAGCATACAGTCAGGACAGATCGAACGTGCATTACAAAAACAAGAAATACAAAAACTTAAAAAAGAAAATCAAATTATACGTAAAAAATTATATGAAACAAAAATTCCCAAACTTCGTGAAGAAAAAGATTTGATAAAAACAGCACTTGAGAATGTATTGTTTTATGCCGAAGAATCCAATGTTCATGAATTATCAGACAAATATTCATTGGATCATATTTCTACTCATGCTCGTAGAGGATTATTCAGAATTAGTTCTGATTCAGAAAGGGGGAAATTTTTACCCCAAAGACGTACAGTTTACAAAGAATCAGTCATTAAAGGTATTGCTGGTCCTCGTACTCCAATTTCTAAGGCATTAAAAGTTCTTGAAGGAGATTTGTCTTACGATAATATATCTAGGGCCAAGCAGATATTGAAGGATGCTTTGAAATAATATCTTATCGAAAAAAATTGGAGGAATTATATACATGTCACGAATAGAAGATTCCGGTAAAAATTTTATTAAAAAAGATGGGATTTGCTGTCCCGCTTGTAAAAATTCTGAACCAGAATGGGTTCGTCTACTTGATGGAGAATATGGGTGCAATTCATGTAATCCTGATCCTATCAAATCTCCAAATTATAAAGTGGACAATTATTACTATCCAATGTACGATCCAGTAGGTAACCATTATCATTCAATGTATACTCGTAATCCAGAAAATAACTATCATCATCTAATACAAGATAATCATTACCATGCAACAAAAGATGATCATCATTGTCATTGTATGGGTGGTTGTATAAAATGTAGTTCAAATGTTTCTCTAGAATCAAACGATAAAATAGAAGCACTAAAATTTAATATAATTAAACTTCGAAACGAATTAGATGCAGCAATAAAGCATCGTGATCATTCTGGTATGTTAATTGAAAATGCTCTTTGTGGTGATGGATTTGAATGCACTGATATTGATGGATCACGTTTTGAAAAATATGCTCGTAGAATAAGGGCTTTGATAAAAGTTAATTCTATGACTGAAAAAAGTTTAAGATATCTTGAAAATCAAGTGATTAAAGGAACTTTGGATTCAGATAAAAATCTTTTAATAAAAATACATACTGAACTACAAGGTGATCTCTCGTACAACAAAATAGGAAAAGTAAAAAAGATGATAGAAGATATTTTAGAAGATCAATTTTCAGTAATAGAGGAAGAATCTTGAACAAAAAATGTACATTATGCGGTTGCCAATGTGATAATTGTGAATGTTCTTCCGGATGTTGTTTGGCATGCGGATGTTGTAGGATGGGATTTTGGAAATTTTTTAATAAATTTTTCAGAAAAATCTTGATATCGTGGTAACATGTTGTATAATGATAGCGAATCGCAACCTAACAAGGATAGCATACAAACAATGTAGCTCAACAGTAGAGCACAAGATCCGTAAATCTTGAAGTTGCTGGTGCGAATCCAGTCTTTGTAACAAACTTGCTGCCCGAACTTTTGCGATTCATTTTTAATTTAATATTGAAACGCCGTAACCTAACAAGGATAGCATACATACTATTTGCCTAATGGAAAGGCAAGTGCCTATTAAGCACTCGATACGAGTTCAAATCTCGTATAGTAACTCAAATTTGCTGTTCGAACTTTTATGGCGTTCTTTTTTTAAAATTCAATGAAATATACTTACAATCCTCTCTC
>CAZBBN010000273.1:0-1728 GCA_964490195.1 uncultured Nitrosopumilaceae archaeon | reverse complement strand
TGATACTAGAAATCAACCACTTGATTTTATTCTACAATCTGATCCTTCTGAAATTGTAGATGCTGATTTGTTTGCTGTAATGGCAAAAAGATGCTCAACTAGAAAATTCTTTAGCAAACCAGCAGAAACCACAAAAACCAATAAAATCATAGCAGCAGCTGATACCCTCCAACTACTGGAAACTATCGAGAATTTGAAATATTTTTATGTAAAAAATCCTGAAAAAAAAACTTCTAGTTGAAGCGTGTAATAACCAATCATACATTAATGCCTCAGTAGTGTTGGTTTTTTGTAAAAATCCTTCAAGTGTGAAATTTGATTTTTCAGAATCTGTCCTTGTAACATTTGCAATACAAAATACCTCTCGCTGCCAGATACTCCCATATTGCATCCCAAGCATTAGGATTAAGTTCAATTTGGATTGGAATGTTTGATGAGAAAAAGGTGATGGATGTTATTGGGGCAGCTTATTCCTTCATCTGTACTCTGCATTGGATATCCAGAACAAACAATTCCCAAAACTCCGAAGAAATCTCAAAGATTTAATTCATGTAGTTTGGTAGGTATCTCAAACTTATTCATCTTTAAATAATCATAGATAGTTGTTAGATTCATGACTGACGCATATGTGATGCTAAATTGTGAATTGGGCACAGAGGCAGAAATCCTTGAACAATTAAAACAAATTGACCAAGTAGCAGATGTCTTTGAAACAATAGGGACTCACGATATCTTGGTAAAATTACAAGCAGAAAATTTTGAAAAGATACGGGAGATTGTTTCCTGGAATATCCAAAAGCTGAAAAATGTCCGTTCTACTGCAACATTGATAAAAAAAGACAATTAGTATTAATCTCTACTTTGAAAAATTAATTAAGATTGCAAATTAATGAATTTACATGACCGATGAGAAAAATGAGATTGAAAAATTAATTGATAATATGATATCTGGTGGGGATGAACTCGTTGATAATCTAAAGACTGTTCTTCCTGACTCCTTGGCTGAATCAATGATGATGTTTCATGAATCAAATATTTCAAATCTCAAAAAAATCCGTGCGTTTCTTAACAAATAGATTCAGAGAAATGATTTCTACCATATCTTTTTTAATCATAAAGAGATCTTTTGGTTGTGACTAGATCTAGAACTATCACAATCACTGTTAAAAAGAAAACAGGTGATGCATTTGATGCCATTTTACAAGCTCCGCAAAAGATGATGCCTAATGCGAAAATTGATGATGATGGTTGGTGGTCATTTACAGGACCTCATGGAAAATCTCGTCTAAAATTCAATGAAAACAAGTCCCTCGGAATTTTGGATCATCAGTTTGTTGATGAAGAATCAACTTGGGATGTCCCAATGAGGGTGGTGTCTAATGGTGATTTTTCTGATGTAATGATCACGCTTAACAAACCTAATGAATTAACTGATAAACAATTTGATCAAAGAGTGTCTGAAATTGGTGACATGATAGTTTCCATGAAAAATATTATTGAATCCTCTTGATTTCAAGAAAATTTTAAAAAATACTTCATGACTAGTCAAGTAGAAATCATTCCTTAAGGTTAAATGCAAATTTGGTTATACAATACTGAGAAAAGATGCCTTATGAAGAAGTTTATTTTCAAAGAATGGAAGAGGACAATTCCGAAGATTATCAAAAACTAAAAAGTAAAAAATCCGAATAATTCTATTTAATTAATCCTGGTCAGAGTCATCTGTTT
>CAZBBN010000272.1:0-1733 GCA_964490195.1 uncultured Nitrosopumilaceae archaeon | reverse complement strand
ATTGTTGACTGTTGCATTGGTTGCACCATTTGAGTTGATCCCTCCTCGATTTTTTCTGGTTTGAATGTTGTCTCAAATTCCAAGTTCTTGATAATTCCGTATACATCTACATTGGCATGTCCTGTTTCTTCTGGGGTATATTTGCCATAATACACTCCTGCAAAGTCAGGATCTTCAACTAGTTTTATTGTACTTTTGGTATCTCCTAACTTTACGATTACTTCTAATTTATCACTTAAACCAGTAATGTCTGCATCTGATGTGGGAGTATTTGACTCACCAACAATATTTCCAAATATTTGATCAGAATTTTCCTTTTCATAATCTGATGCAAGCTTGATAATCAACTCTATCGCATTTTCTTCTCCAACTACGGGTGGTTCATTTTCCCATCCTAGCTCAATTTTGTAATCTTCTAGAACCTTTGCTTTGTGCGCAAAAGATTGTCCTGGTATTAATACAAGTAAAACAAAGATTAGAAAAATAGTCACTTTATAATTCATTTAAAAACACCATACAATTCGTACAAATTTTTAATAACTTTCTGGTACATTCATCAAACAAGTAATAGGATGTTCTAAAAATGTACCGAAATCATTAAACGTTTTGAAAAATGTTATTTTATTATGTCTAGCAAAATCAGTGTACTTTTCCTATTTACTGTTGCTAGTTTACCTATACTAACTGGAAGTGCATTTGCACATACATCTGATGTTGCTGGAGACTATAAATTAGAAATTGGCTGGCATGATGAACCTCCAGTTGTTGGAATGGATAATGCCATTACTCTTCAAGTTACACATGCAACTGATTTTGATAAACAAAGTGCAGAAAAAATGCATGCCAGCATGGGTATGAAACACATGGAAAATTATGATGACAAAGTCATTGCAGTCTTGGGCAATTTTGATTCAAACAAGATTAATTCATCAACTGCCTTGTCACAAATATCTAAAATAATTAGTGATCAAAATCCTGATGATGATACTGGAATAGAGATCAAAAATCTACTTGATGATGTTAATTCTGGAATAATTACTGATGAAGATGCCTTGTACTCTCTAATTGATATATTTGGCACAGTATCTCCTCATAAAATGGATAGTACCATGAAAGAGGACACGATGAGTCATGAAGAGCATGACCTAGGTGATGGAGAAGGTATTGATAATTTGAGTAATGAACTCAATATTGAGGTTATGCTTGGAGATAAAATAACTTCATTAAATCTGGAGGAGACCAAATTCTCCGGTGTATATGAAGCAAAATTCATGCCTGGTATGGCGGGATATCCTATGGTACATGTAACGGGTAACATATTCCAAACTCCTGTGGATATCACATTTCATCCAGAAGCCGTTGAGATTCTTAGTAGTATTTCTCCTCTAAAACAAATGGAACATGGAATCAACCCTGCTGATGTACAGTGTAAGGATAATCTTGAATTATTCATGAGAATACAAACAGAATCTGCGATTTGTGCAAGTCCAGAAAATGGTCAGAAACTTATGGAACTTGGAGTAGTTGATTATTTCTAATCAATCTTCACTATCAATTCCAAATTAATTCCTTAATGGTTCAATTATCGAATGTACCAATTTTCTTTTTAGATGTAGATTAATAAAAAATTTAATGAATAAAATAACTATGCTGAGCATAGTAGCTATTGCAACAATTATTACAGTTTCATATGTTGCAGTACCTGCAGAAAGTGTTCAGACAGATAACACAAA
>CAZBBN010000271.1:0-1735 GCA_964490195.1 uncultured Nitrosopumilaceae archaeon | reverse complement strand
AAAGAGAACCTAATTAAAAATCATGCAAAGAAGGGTGATCTTGTTGTATTGCTAGGAGGTTCTACTGGAAGAGACGGTATAGGCGGTTCTCAATTTGCCTCAGACTCATTAGAATCTGAGGATCGTTCTGCAGTTCAAATCCCAGATCCATTCATCGAGAAATTAATCATTGAGGCAATTTTGGAGGCTAGAAATGAAAAACTAATCCATGCAATGAAAGACCTTGGTGGTGGTGGACTCTCCTGTGCAGTTTCAGAGACTGCCGATGCATTAGATATTGGAATCGAGATGGATGTTCAAAAAGTTCACACTCGTGAATCTGATATGCATCCTGATGAAATCATGGTTTCTGAATCTCAAGAAAGAATGCTCATTATTACAGATAATATAAAATTAAAAAAACTTGAGACTATTTGCAAGAAATTCCATATCGAATGTTCAGTGATTGGTCGTGTAATATCTGACAATCAAATGCATGTGAAAAAAGGCAAAAAGACATTTGCTAATTTACCAACTGACGTTGTTGCAAATGCAACCTTACTTGATTTACCATCAAAAAAACCTGAATATCTAAAAACAATTGAGAATGAAAAAAAACTCAAAGAAATTTCTGATTATTCAAAAATACTGATGAAATTACTTGCTTCGCCAAACATTGCAAGCAAGATTTGGGTTTATGGACAATATGATCATGAGGTTGGAATTCGCACTGTTGTAAAGCCTGGGGGAGATGCATCTGTTTTAAGATTGGATAACGGAAAATTCCTTTCAGCAAAAATTGATGGAAATCCAAAACATTGTTACATTAATCCCCGAGAAGGTGCAATAGGGTGCTTTGAGGAAGCATGTAGAAATGTTGTATGTACTGGTGCAAAACCAATTGGAATGCTTGATCATCTTCAATTTGGAAATCCTAAAGATCCTGAAATCTTTTGGACATTTTTAGAATCCCTAAAAGGTTTGACTGATTTTGCTAAAGACTTTAAGATTCCATGTGTTGGTGGCAAAGTTAGTCTATACAATGAAACTCCTGCAGGACCAATAAAACCTACCCCTGTAATTGGAGTTTTGGGACTCGTTGAGAAAAAACCACTAATCCCTCAAAAGTTATCTGAAAATGATTACCTTGTAATTATTGGTGATACCAAAGATGAGCTGGGTGGTTCTGAATACTTTGAATATATTCACAAATTCATCGGAGGAAAATGTCCTACTGTAAGTTTTTCAGAATCAAAGAAAAACATGAAATCCATTTTAGAAATCATTGATAATGGACTCCTAAAATCTGCTCATGACTGCTCAAAAGGAGGACTTGCAGTTGCAGTGTCAGAATTATGTATGAAAAACATGATTGGGTGTAAAATATCTCTAGAAAAGGTTCCAGGAGAAAGTATTGCAGTTGAAAGAACTCTCTTTTCTGAAAGTCATTCTAGATATCTATTGGCTTTTGAGAAGAAAAATTTGAAAAAATTAGAGATTTTGCTAAAAAAGAACAAAGTCTCTTTCAAACTAATTGGACAATTTGGAGGAGACAAAATTCAATTCGTAAAAAGAACAAAAACGATCATAGATCTAAGAGTTGATAAAGCACAAAAAACTTGGTTAAATTCGTTAAGGGATTTGGTGCTTCATGGTTAAGGAAAATTGTGGCGTTGTTGGAATTTTTAGTCTAAGTGGAACTAATGTAGTTCCTATGGTGATTGATGCATTAAGAGCACTTCAGCATAGAGGGCAA
>CAZBBN010000270.1:0-1740 GCA_964490195.1 uncultured Nitrosopumilaceae archaeon | reverse complement strand
ACTGTCTTGTAGGATAGTTACGTGCCTTTGGCCTTTCGCGAGATCTTGTCCATAAAAGTGGGGGTCCTAGATCTCTCTTTTCTAGTTAGCAATGAAAGAA
The DNA here is from genome assembly GCA_964490195.1 of uncultured Nitrosopumilaceae archaeon. Classification (GTDB taxonomy): domain Archaea; phylum Thermoproteota; class Nitrososphaeria; order Nitrososphaerales; family Nitrosopumilaceae; genus Nitrosopumilus. The sequence continues at coordinate 1,640 of CAZBBN010000270.1, read as the reverse complement.
TTTGTGAATAATATGTTAAAAAGTAAACTATTTGATTGATAGATTAGACCAAACTTCACAGACACAATTTTGGAGAAAATATAATAAAAGATTTCTGGTAGGCTCAGTATGGAAACTAAAAACATTGGTCTGAGAGGAATCGAAGTTGCAGATACTAAAATATCCAATATCGATGGAGAAAAAGGCAAGCTGATTTATCGTGGATTTGATATTTTAGACCTTACAAAAAACTCATCATTTGAAGAAACATCATATTTACTACTTTATGATAATTTACCTACAAAGAATCAACTAGATGAATTTAATGCTAAATTAATTGAGGCAAGATTCATTCCAAAACAAATGCAAAAAAACATGGGAAATTGGAGAAAAGATGCAGATCCTATGGATATGCTGCAGGCATTTGTATCTGCACTTGCAGGATATTATGACGAAGAGTTTTCAAGTAAAGAGGCAAGCTATGATAAAGCAATTAATCTAATTGCAAAAGTTCCCACAATCGTTGCAAGTTGGCAAAGAATTAGAAACGGATTAGAAATTGTAGATCCGGATTCATCGCTTAGTCACGCTGCAAATTTCCTATATATGATGACAGGGGAAAAACCAGATCCGGAAGTTGAGAAAATATTTGATGTGTGTTTAATTCTTCACGCAGATCATACTTTTAATGCATCCACATTTACTGCCAGACAAGTGGCATCAACGAGGGCTCACATGTATTCAGCAGCCAGTGCTGCAATTGGTGCATTAAGTGGGGAATTGCATGGAGGTGCCAATACAGAAGTGATGAAGATGTTGTTAGAGATTGGAGAGATTGGAAAAGTGGAGTCATGGATTAAAGAAAAAATGAAAAACAATGAGAGAATAATGGGAATGGGACATGCAGTTTACAAAACATATGATCCAAGAGCACAAGTTCTAAAAGAATTATCTAGAAAGTTGGCAGAAAAAACTAAAGACCCATGGTTTGACATTACAGAAAAGGTCGAATCTGTAACAATTTCTGAGATGAAAAATCAGAAAGGTAGAGACATTTATCCCAACGTAGATTTGTACAGTGCATCAATTTACTACATGTTAAAAATCCCAATGGATCTTAATACACCAATATTTGCAATTTCAAGAGTTGTGGGATGGACAGCCCATATCATTGAGGAGAAATTTGCAGAAGCTGCCCCAAAGCCAGCATTATACAGACCAAAAGCAGTCTATGTTGGAAAATATTGCGGACCTCAAGGCTGTGAATACAAAACACTTGATTTGCGAAAGTAATTTTTAATTTCTGGTACTAAGCCACTCTTTTGCTTTAGAGTTTACATCATGTTTATACAACACTTCAAAGACCATATCATAAAATGTGATTCCTTTTTTCTGAGCCTGATTATCAAGCCATTTTATTCCATCAGCTAATTCTGGATCATATTCGGAGAATTCAACTAATTCATCGACCATCTTTGAAAAGAAAGCGTGAGATTCAAGCATATGTTCATCTTTAAATCTTTGATCATAAGTGACGGATTCAAAATATATAGACAAAAGAGTCACTTTATTTTTAAATACATTCAACAATTTTTAATTTCAAAAATTATTCGTTTATCATTAGATCAGTTGCGTAATTGATTCACTTTCACAATCTCAAC
>CAZBBN010000269.1:0-1778 GCA_964490195.1 uncultured Nitrosopumilaceae archaeon | reverse complement strand
GGTTAAGAAATTTGAAAATGAGGAAATTGTACTTGAAAAATTAAAAAATATCTTACCTGAAAAAGACATTCAAAGAAATATTGATACTCTTATTGGCACTCAAAGAGTTAGACGAATTGGTCCTGAAAATCTTCAAAACAATGAGAGTCACACTGAGCTACCTGAACTACCAGAAAATCTAAAACCCATTATTGAATCTCTTTAACCTAAAAATTCTTAAATCTCTCAAATGGTAGATTTGATATGAATAAGTTTGTTTTATTTTCAAGCATTTTGACTTTGACTATTCTCTTGTCTTTCTCTGTGGATTCAGCTTTTGCACATCCACATTCAGGAAATATTTTGATAAATAATCATACTCATGAACCACAAACAGAAATTATTCCGATTAATTCAATGATTGGACTTGAAAAATCAACTATATTCTTTCATACTCCTCAGGAAAACACACTGCCTTGGGGATTTGTTGAAGGAAAAATTGCAAATTATGTTGAAGGATATCCTGTAATAATTCAAATTTTCAAGAACAATAATGCCGTTCATTTTGCACAAACCAATATTGGAGAAGATGGAGTTTATGAATACAAATTCAGGGTATTAAATACTGATAAAGATCACACAAACAAAATATTTGAAGGCGATTATTCAGTAAAGATTTTCAAAGTCGTATATCTTAATCAAGAGAATCTCATTTAGAATCCACGTAGACCTTGCGGACGCATAATTTCTGGATGTTGCTTCATCCATTCTACTTTCTCTATCATCTCTTGTTTGTCTTGAGGAAATGTACCTTTGATTGTATATGCATTTGAACCATGATTTGCTCTAAAAACAATCTCTTCTTTGGTATTAATCTGACTTATCAAGTCATGAAGCTCATCTAATGATTCATCGTCATTAATTCTGATAAATTCACCATCATACTTATCCAGAAATTCCTGCTTAATTCCATTTTCCAAATACAGAGTAAGAGCGCCTACAAAATTTGGTGAGCATGCACTAATCACTTCAGCGGTTCCTTTGATGTGTTCTTTTGAATATTTTTTTCCTCCCAATCCCAAAATTACCATACATGACATGATGAATCCTGCTTCTTTTGCTTTGTTAACAGACTTGATGATAGTTTTTGCAATGGCTCCTTTTGTGACTTTTTTTAAAACAATGTCTGAACCGCTTTCTATTCCCAAATAGAACATGTCTAATCCTGCCTCATTCATTTTTTTTAATTCTTCAGATGATTTTTTTAGAATGTTCATTGGCATTGCATAGCAGGAAATTCTTTCAATATTTTCAAATTTTTCTTTAATGTATTTTACAATTTTTATCATGTAATCCGTATTTAGATTCAATGCATCTCCATCTGCAAGAAATACTCGTCTAGTATCCGGTAAATAATTTGCCATCATGTCAATTTCAGATTTGACATCATCCCATGATCTTTCTGAATATTCTTTTGATCTATACATATCACAAAAAGAGCATTCGTTAAATGAACAACCTAATGTAACTTGAAAAATTAATGATCTAGCTTCTGATGGTGGTCTGTATAACGGTGCATCATAATTTAACATCATATCTTTCAAAGGAATTTGCTTAATTCTGTTTTTATACTTTCTATTTTGATTCAATCCCAAAATACCTTTTAGTAGTACCCCTGAAGAAATTCATGACTTATGGCAAATGATCCTGATGCAAAAAGACTACTTTGGTTTGTTTTTGCAGGTTCACGTGGAGGATTAAATCGATTAAAAATTATTTCAAAATTAAAGGAGAAATCA
>CAZBBN010000268.1:0-1783 GCA_964490195.1 uncultured Nitrosopumilaceae archaeon | reverse complement strand
AAACAAAACTACCACATGGAATTGTTTATCACTATTCAAACAGTAGTGGAAACATAGAATCTTGTTTTATTGAACAAGACTCTCAATAGAATTTTTAATAGAATCAATCAAATTCATTCTAGTTGAAGTCAATAGAGTTACTAAACAAAAAGATTGCAAGCTGCAAAAAATGTCCAAGATTAACAGCCTATATCAGAGATATTGCGAAAAACAAGGTAAGACGATTCAAGGATGAGAAATATTTTGGCAAACCACTTTCAGGATTTGGCGATGTAAATGCTAAATTACTCATTATGGGTTTGGCTCCAGCTGCACATGGTGGAAATAGAACTGGGCGAATGTTTACAGGGGATTCATCAGGGGACTGGCTGGCAAAAGTAATGTACAGACATGGATTTGCATCAATTCCTACTAGTCAGAACATTAATGATGGAATGATCCTCAAAAATGCCTACATTACTGCCGCAGTTAGGTGTGCACCACCTCAAAACAAACCAACCCGAGAAGAAATAGACACATGTTTTGGATTCTTGGAGCAAGAAAGAAAGATTCTAAAAAACATCACAACAGTTCTTTGTCTTGGAAAAATAGCATATGATGCTACTTGTAAATTGTATAACGTAAAACCGGAAAAATTTGGGCATAACAAACTATTCCAATATGATGCAATTCGAATCCTCACATCATATCACCCTTCAAAGCAAAATACACAGACTGGACGATTAACATGGATGCAATGGTCTGCAGTGTTTGCAAAGGCGAAAAAATTAACTTTAATTTGAGTTAATGATTTCTAGCGAAAAATAAAAATATTGAAAATATTCATACTGCTAAAATGGCAACAGGTAATGGTTGTTCAATATGTAATTCCGAACATGATGGAGATTTTTACAGATTTTGTAAGTGTTCTTGTCATGATAGAATTGCAAGAGAAATTGTAGGTTAGAAATACTTTAAGGAAAAATCTTAAACCCTAAGATTTTTTTCAATCAGTATTCTCATACAGTTTTTGAATTTGTTTAATAGTTTTAGGATCTAATTTCTCAAATAATTTTTGTAACTCTTTTTCATTCAATTCCTCATCATGAAATAACATCTATGTTCTGCATTAATTTTGGCATTTACTATGATTATCATGGTAGATTACAAACACTGTACAAAAGACTCAAAAAATTATAGCCTTTGTAACACTTTACAGTCCATGAAATTCAGACCACTGGTGCTCTATCTTGTAAATTATTTTCCAACCAAGCCTGTCTATATTCACACTAGGTTCTGCAATAACCATTAGGATGTACCTTCCAAAAGGAAAACTCATCATCACGACCTTTTCTCTTCTAGAAGAGGAATATTTAACTCGGCCCAAATTAGCATCAAACCCTTTTCTGTTTGCAACTCTATGTGCTAATTCTTGAAATGTCTGCCTTCGTCTTGCATCATTTTCAAAAGGAATAACACCATCCTTAAAATCGCCTGCAATTAATTCTCCCTCACAATCAATCAAACCACAATATCGAATTTCAGGTTCAGTCAAAATATCTTTAATTTTATTTTTGATATCTTCAATTGAAAATTTCTTCTCAGACATATGAGATTAGTTGTGTTTTTGTGTATTTAACACAACTATACAATAGATGAGATTGTTTGGTAAAAAACGATATTAAAAAACAATCTAAAAAATTAATTTAATGTACACATGTATTGTTATTTCATAAAAAATGAATGAATGTTAAGATTTTTCTCAGAATACTTTAAATTTTATTTTCAGATATTTGTAATAACG
>CAZBBN010000267.1:0-1786 GCA_964490195.1 uncultured Nitrosopumilaceae archaeon | reverse complement strand
ATTCATACAATAATTAATAATTAAATACATTAGAAAAGTCACAATTTTCAAATTTGGTTTTAACCAAAATCATTGCTGAGAATTGTCTGCCTTTCTTTTATTGTGAAAATATTTAGTCAATCATGAAACAAATCAAAGCATTCGTTCACAGAAACAAGCTTGATTCAGTAATTGACGCTGTAGAAAAACAAGGTGTAGGAGGACTAACTGTGATTCAAGCACAGGGAAGAGGAAAAGGTGAAAGACCTATGTTGGAAAATCCAAGAGGTACTGGAACCCACAAAGCTCAATTCAATACTTTGGAATCTGTTGTTGTGGTGGTTGATGACTCTAAAGCAGATTCAGTAGCAAATGCAATTGTAAATGCTGCAAGTACTGGCTCAAAGGGAGATGGGAAAATTTTCATCACTTCTGTTGAGGAATCCATTGATATTGGAACCAAACATAGAGGAGTAGATGTCCTCTAAATCTTTTTTTCTAATTGGGGTTTATTCTGACAATTATGTGATTATTAAATGATAAAAAACAAATTAAAAAATTCTAGTTCTTTTGGGTGGATCGAAGAATTCATTCAGGTTACTGCAACAATTATCACACCTTTAAAAAACAAACTTAATCACTCAATATTTACTGGATTTCAGTTTACTTTACTATAGTTACAGGATCTTTTGCTTTGTGTAAGACAAAGTTTGACGTACTTCTAAAAAATATCTCTTTTGGGAGTCCAATTCCTCTTGCTCCAATAACAATGTGATCAAATCCTGTTTGAAGAATTATGGCAAATGTATCTAAATCATAACCTGCGGTATGCCCTGCAATTACAATGCCCTCAAAGTCAACATCTTTTTTTCAATTATTTTTTCAACGTCTTTGATTGTCTTTCTTGCACTCTTTGGTCATTTTTCTCAGGTGTTCTTAGTGTGCAGCTGCAGTAAATACCCCAAATTTAGTCACACTGTGAATTCCACATATGTTTGCACCCGTTTGTTTTGCTAATGTGATTGCAGTTTGTAATCCTTTGATTGAATTTTTTGATCCATCTAAACAAATCATGATTTTTTTAATAGTCATAAAAATAGAAGGGGCATTTATGATATAGACTGTAACATGATTATTGATTATGAAAATCAGTGATCACTACACAATATTACTCTAGTTTTTTCATTCATGGGCTATTGCTTTCTGAGCAATTTGGTTCCACATCTTTTACAATAGTTCCCTTCAGATGGTAATTCACACATTGGGCATATTCCAAACTTAGAATGAGTTTTTACTAGTTTTAGAAATGGTAAAAATATAATGGGTAAAAAGAAAAAATAGATGCCAATAAACCACAGATAGGCCGAGATTGTGATAGCAATGATGGATATTGCGACTGTGATTAACAAATTATTTTTGTTCATTGTGAGATTATTAAAAACAATGATTTATACAATTTCTTGAAAAATAGTTAAGAACGAATAATTGGACTTGCTTTGCCTGATATTTTTATAATGTCTTCATCTGAGGCAATTTGTTGTATTTTATCCAATTTCATTCTACTCATTGCTAGGAGTGTGTCCTGCTCGTCAGTATGCTCTACTTTAAGGGAAAAGTTTTCTCTTAAGTTATAGAGTTTTGTATCCATATCCACACCCGATTTATACTCTATCAGCATAATCACTTGAGGTTCTTTTACATATTCTGAGGATAGTTTTCTTTCCAAATACATTACTCGATGTAGCAAATTTGCATCTACTTTAGGCAAGATTTTTTGTAAACTTGATACGTATTGGTCATAAACTGA
>CAZBBN010000266.1:0-1840 GCA_964490195.1 uncultured Nitrosopumilaceae archaeon | reverse complement strand
ACAAGAAAAAACTTGAAAAATTTGCATAAAAATAATAGTTCAATCTATTGGATTTAAAAACTCAAGATGATCATCTATTTCTTCGGGGTAAACATCAAAATCATAATTTGATTTCATTCTTTTCCAAGGTTCATAATTTTCTTCAACAGGTTTGATTTTTTTCCTAATGTCTGGAGTAAAATCTAACTGTATAAATCGAATTTCTGGATCATATGAAATAACTTGAAGAATTACTTCTTTACGAATTTGATAGCATAAATAGTTTACGAACATTTTTGGAATAGATTTAAGACATTCGAAAAAATATGGTCCATGACGAAAACGAATAGGTTTTATAACCTTTACTAATGGGAAATTATTTTTATGTTCTTCTGACCATTTTTCCATACGTTCTTGACGTAAAACATGTCTTTTTTCGAACTTTTTAGCAGCAATTATCCAATCTTTTTTGTTAGGATTTTGTGATGATAAAGTAGCCCATGCACCTATTAAGTATCGTTTCCATTTGAGACACAAAACATAGGCTTTTTCTGAAGTTATATTTTCATGATATTGTTGATTAAAAATAATAGTATTTTTATTCCATTGATCATCAAATCCTCCATTGTTTTCTCTTTGAAATTTGAACCATTTTCTTTCTAAATCGTTTTGTGCAAGTTCTGTTTCTAGCCAAGAAAAGTCCAAAGGATCATAACCAAGTTTATTTATTAGGTTCAATCTTGCTTCAGTATTTTGATCTGTCATGTTTATTTATTCTTTCAATTCGCATAATTCTAGCTCAGCTGAATATTCTTCAATAGTACGAATTAAATCATCAAGTGATTCTGCTAAAAGAATTCCGCGATATTCACAATATCGTTTAATATATGCAGCACCTCTTGCTTTTCCTTGAAGACATACTATAACTTGTTTTTCTCTTCCAACTGCATCTCCGATTTGTAAACGAATTGATTTGCCTTCAGAATCGTCAAGATAAAAAACAACCATTCTACATTTATCTGTGCAGTAAAGCTCTCTGGCAATTTGTTCAGATTTTTCTGTATCATCAAATTTGTTATATTCTTTTACATAAGGATCAAATACAGATATATCTGAACTAATTCTTGATTTAAATTCCTCTCGCCATTCAGGAGTGGTAACACCACCTAGATATACATCATACATGATTGTTCTCCATATTTTAGTTTTAAAAATTATACTTGATCTTCGCTAGTAGGTTAGTTTTTTTTGGTTTTGTTCAATAAGTTTAAAATGGCATGAAAACATTTACAAGATTTACAAGAAGGCTTACTTTTTTTACGTTTAGATTTAAAGTAATCACAAAGATTATATCCATTCGTGTCTATATTCCTTTGATCACAATATCCTTGAATGATTTTACGAGCCATAATTGATCCTCATTAAACATTGTTCTAAATCAATGCTGATTCCTTTTAAAAGTTGATGTCTCGTTCTTGAAATATTTTCTAAATTTTTCAGGGTTATTCTTGACATCTAAGTATAATAATATATATTACTCCAAGAAGATTTGTTAATTATACCTGGATTTTGAAATGATTATTAAATTTTTTAAAAATTCCAAAAACACTTTATTATGGCATATATGCCACAATAAGACATTTTGATACTGATTTGTAGGTTAATAATACAATTTAGCTCCGCAAGTCAAAAAGGATTTGTGGGATTTTTTTGTGAAAAAACAGTCCTGTAGCTCAATTGGGAGAGCACATCTGTTACATGGATGTTGTTGTAGGTTCAAGTCCTATCAGGACTATTAAAAAGGATAATGAAAAATGGAAAAAGAATTTAGTTTGATGCACATATTTGGACCTGAAGCGTG
>CAZBBN010000265.1:0-1843 GCA_964490195.1 uncultured Nitrosopumilaceae archaeon | reverse complement strand
CTTTGAAATTATCTTTTCTAAAATTAATGGATTGTCTATTTTATCCAGAGTTTCTAAAATTTTAATTTTGTCTTGATTACTTCCTGATTCTAAAACTTTTGAAATATTTTCCAAGTTCGCAAGAAATCCTCTTTTCTGGTTAATATTAGTTAAAATTTTTCAATTTTTTTTCTGCAAATTCAAAAAAATCCTTTTAGCTTTAAATTATCCTTAAATAGCAAATTTTCTATGTCAAACGAAGCCAGAGACACCATATTCATTGGTAAGAAACCATTGATGGCATATGTAACATCAACGCTAATTCAACTGGCAAACTTACCAGCCGTCAACATCAAAGCTAGAGGACTCAGCATAGGTCGTGCTGTAGATGTAGCTCAAATCATTGCTAGAAAAACAGAAAATGCAGGCTACACTATCGGAGAAATAAAAATCGGCTCAGAATCATTAGAGTCCCAAGACGGTAGAACCAGAAACGTTTCAACAATAGAAATTGAAGTAAAGAGAAATACAGCATGACTGTATACTTTACTTGAAATTTTTTCTTTTATTCTCTCTTTGAAAACCCGTACTTCTTTTCCATTTTTCTAAACTTTGGAAGTTCTACTAGATCATTAAACTGATCAAAATTGACAACCTTTTGTTTGAATTTTGCAGTAGTTCCAGTTTTCTTTAACTCTTGTAAAATATTCATTGTAGCAAATGTATTTGCAAATAATACTGAAAGGGGATATAGTATTATTTTAAATCCCATTTTGTTTAATGTTTGAGAGGAACTAAGTGGTGTTGCTCCTCCTTCAATCATATTTGCAACAAGAGGTGCATTGATTGCCTTTCCAATTTTTTTCATTTCATTCAATGATCTTGGTGCTTCAATAAACACTGCATCAGCTCCTGTTTTCTTATTTTGTATTCCTCGTTCAATTGCGGCATCTAATCCTTCTGTTGCTCTTGCATCTGTTCTAGCAACAATGAAGAAGTCTTTATTTTCTCTAGCATCAATTGCAGCACCTAGTTTTTCTGTGTATTCTTCTTGTGATATTATTTCTTTACCCTGCATATGTCCACATCTCTTAGGCCATCTTTGATCTTCTAGAAACATTCCCGATGCTCCTGCAGACTCTAGTTCTTTGACTAACTTCCAAACACTCAGTGCATTTCCATAACCTGTATCTGAATCAACAATCACTGGAACTGAAACTGCTCTGCATATTCTTCTTGCATTGTCCACTGTTTCAGATGCGCCAATAAATCCATAATCTGGCATTCCAAATAGAGTTGCAGATGTACCATAACCTGTTTGGAACATTGCATCAAATCCAACTTTCTCTGCAATCTTTGCACCAATTGCATCATAAACTCCTGGAATTACTAGGGGTTTATTTGATTTTAACATATTACGTAAATTTTTCATGAAGTTATTATTTTTCTGAATTATTTATCATTTTAAAAATGACGTTACTTTGAAATATCTGCATCTTTTGTTTCTGGATTGATTTTTGCACCAATTAAAATAATTATCGAACCAATTATCACATTAATTCCTAGTAATACTGGAATTAACTCCATACCTTTTGATATCATTGTTACTGCAATCAATGGTGCCCAAGATCCAAAAATTAATCCTCCATTATAGATAAAACCACTTGCACTGTTTCTAACTTCTGTTGGAAATCTCTCTGACAAAAATGCCGGAATTGGACCAAATCCTGTAGTTGCAACAACAATCAAAATTACTGTATATGCAATTCTTTCATATGTTGATTCTGCATTATATAGTCCATAAAATATGGGAATTGCCAATACAATTGCAGCCATGGCAAAATACCCAATTGTTTTTTTCCTA
>CAZBBN010000264.1:0-1854 GCA_964490195.1 uncultured Nitrosopumilaceae archaeon | reverse complement strand
TTCAGATATTGCCGATTCTGAATTATTAGAAAAAGCTAAAAATGAACACAGAACAATAATTTCAAAAGATCATGATTTAATTAAAAAAGGAGAAAAGATGGGTATTTCATCTATCTACATCTCTAAAGAAGATGAAATTGAACAATTTCAAGAGATTATTAGAAAAAAACATTTAGAATTTAATGAACTTTCTGGTGATACAGCAAGATGCACTAAATGCAATTTTACAACATCCCAAATCAAAAAATCTGATTTAGTAAATGAAATTCCACAAAGAGTTTTACAATACTATGATAAATTCTGGAAATGTGGTAGATGTAATCAAATCTATTGGGAAGGAACACACATTAAAAACTTACAAGGGTTTTTTCGTAAAATAAAATGTTCAATTTAATCATAAATTGTTTTCCCTGTTTCCCAAAATTTATCTGAAATATAGTGAATGTTTTTTATGACCTCTCCTTTTTCCATATTTTCCAACTCTGAACTAGAAACCATTGCCTTTCCAACTGCTAAAAATTTATGTTGAGATTCTTCCACAATACAAACAATCTGATCCTTTTTAAATTCTGTAAATTTTTTAATTCCGGGTCTCATCACATTTGCCCCCTTGCACATAAATTTTACCGCTCCCATATCGACCATAACATTGGGGAATTTTTCTAACATTTTAGCTTCTGATAAAAATGGCAGATAATCTTCATTTATCTTCAATATTTTAATTCCATCACCTGTGATTATTTGAGCATCATCTAAAATTTGATGTACTTTGAGATTTTTTATTTTTGGGAATTTCATGCCCCATCTTTCTGAGACTATTTTTAGGAGTGCAGCAGTCTCACTTTTTGAAATTAGATTTGATTTCAAGTTCTTGCTATCTCTTGTCTGATGTCTAACAAATCTCTTAGAATGGAACTGGCAGTTTCCATGCCTCCTGCACCTCTACCGATAATTGTTTGAGTACCCGAGTGCTCTGATGTAAACGCAATTGCATTTAATGTCCCATTAACACAAAGTGGATCATCGTTTGAAATTTCTTTTGGGCTTACAATGAGTTCTTTGTTACATGATGCGATTAGTTTTACCGAACAATTGTTTTTCTCTGCTTTTTTGATATCTTCCGTTGTGACATTTCGTATTCCTGTGCAATTGATATCTGGTAATGTTACTTTCATTCCCATGATCCAGTTTGCAAGAATTACTAATTTAGCTGCAGCATCTAATCCGTCCAAATCTAAAGACTCATCTGCCTCAACATAGCCCTTATTTTTTGCATCTTTGAGTGCTTCATCAAATGACATTCCTGTAGCCATATTTGATAAAATGTAATTTGTAGTACCGTTTAAAATTCCAGCAAACGATGTGATTCTTTCTCCACTCAGACTGTTTTTGGCATAATCTAAAATTGGCGTTCCTCCACCTACTGTTCCGCTAAATTTGAACATCACTTGATTATATGTTGCAAGTTCCATGAGGGATGGAAATGCAAGTGCTAGTGGGCCTTTGTTAACTGAAATTACATGCATTCTTTTTTTCATGGCAGTAATAATGTGGGTCATTCCAGGTTCTGCATCTTTGTAATTGCTAGCAGTAGTCTCGATTAGTACATCTGCTTCAATATTTTTTAGCATTTCCACACCTGACATTGAATTTTTTTTATTAGAGTAATTTTTTACTGTTCCAAATTTTTTCTTTACTTCTACAAGTTTGTTGAATTCTAATCCTGATGAATCAACTGCACTGCCTTTACTATCAAAAACTCCTACAACTCTTGGTTTTAATCCATATTTTGCATATATGTCTTCAGATCTTGATTCAAATAGTTTTACTAAGCTTTGGCCCACAACACCAAAT
>CAZBBN010000263.1:0-1856 GCA_964490195.1 uncultured Nitrosopumilaceae archaeon | reverse complement strand
GTTCTCGCTTATTTTTGACCAATTATGTTTGGGGGTAAATAATTGATAATCACCAATTTTTAAAATTATGATTTTTCCCCCAAAGTCTACAATTGTTACTTTTCTGGTGGAAGGTAATCTTTGTCTTTACTTTCATCATGTGCTTTTGACGTAAATACCCCTTTGTAGTGATATCCGTCTTGTAATGGCTGATTGATGAAATGAGGTGATTCTACACCGTTAACGTAAATAGTTGATTTGCTCTGATCCATATCTCTTAAAGGAAAATCCCACATCCACAAAAAGTGACCAATTTCAAATGGATATTCTTCTACCCATTCGGCATAAATTGTTCCGTCGTTAGTTAATGTGTACATCGTTCTATGGCATTCATCTTTCAATCCAATGTTTGCTGGAATGTCTACTTTTTGACCATCAATAAATAATTCTAATGTGGCCTTAATTTTGTAAGGAGTTTCTCTATCATTAATACAGACTTTGAGAGGATTATCTTGATTAAGTTGACCTTGAATTAGAGTACTACCCAAACCTACTGAAATTGCAATGATTGCAGTAATTCCAAGAAACTTGATAGTTTTTTTCCTCTTGTATGGATCTCCCATTCCAGGATATTTCATATGATTATTTTAGTCAGATTCCTTAAAGCCCTTTCTCTTAGTCAAGCATAATCTCAATTGTATCAAATTGGTCTTGATGATCTGCAAGAAAATATGTTATTTCATCTGAATCAATTTCTAACCATTCTGATTCTCCTTTGTAAGGAAGATAATCTTCTACAAACAAGTCATCATACCCTGTCATTCTAACAATCCCTTTTTCATTTTTTGATTTTATCTCAAAAGGTAATTTGAGAACTTTGCCTCTTCTCTGATTTTGAATGTTGACTTTGAAAATATCTGAACGAAATTCCACTTCTCCAAAAAAATAACTTTGAAAAATATCTAGTTTGATTATTTTAAAACTTAGCATATTTTCGATACTGTTTCCTAGAAAATAAAACTTGGTTTAAAATCAATACGTTATTCGTAGTGATTAATTAAAAATGAAAAGGAAAAGGTTGGGTTGTTTAGATTACTTGCCAGGGTCGTGTTGCAAACGTAATGACATATCCTACACCGATGATAATTGACTGGTATGCGATGTTAGTATATGGGATTGGTTTGATAATTGGTTCTCCTTCAACGACTACTGTTTGACCTGGACCCAGTCCTGGACCAACTTTTGCTACGTTGAGTTGGGTGTGTACGTGGTATACACCTGCTTCAAGTGCTTTTGCAGATAATGAATAATCGACGACAGCGTTACCTGGAATGTCAAAGACGTTTCCTGGTGGATCTCTTGCTAACATCTCCCATCTGTTACCTGCGTTGGTTGACTCTGTAAATATTGAGAGCCATCCTCTTAGGTCTCTTTCTACAAGACTGACTAATGTTCCTTGAACTGTCAAGGTTTCGCCAGTTTGTAGGGATTGTCTGTTAAAGGTTTCATCCTCAATTCTGATGAAACGACTCTGGAGTTGTGCTTGGACACCGTGTGCATCTGCAGTTGGAATGACGGTTTCAACCCAGTTGAAACCTAATGTTCCTAGTGCAAGTACTACAGCTAGTCCAAATACGAAAATTCTTTTTTCGACCATAGTTATCCCTAATATTGTGTAAAATATTACACATCGTTATATGTTTTACCTTAATCACGAGGATCGATGTTTGATGATATGTTTATCATTGATGTTATACATTGAAAACAGTAAAAAAATCTTGAAATAATTTTATTTTATATTTTAAAAAAGACTAATATTTTTTAAATATTAGAAATATTTTGTAGAAAATTTGATAAAAAATCTTTTTTTTCAAACT
>CAZBBN010000262.1:0-1856 GCA_964490195.1 uncultured Nitrosopumilaceae archaeon | reverse complement strand
CCATCTGCACTAAAAATGGCAGAGTACACAGACAATCTAAATGATTTAAAAAATATCGAATTTTCTGAAAAAGAAGTATGTAGATTTTTGAGCAAGTATTCAAAAAAAGGTGAAAGAGGCTCAGTTGTAGATATAGATCCATTTGGCTCCCCTGCAGCATTTTTTGACTGTGGAATTAGAGCGACTATGCATGGGGGAATTTTATCTACAGCAGCTACGGATCTTCAAGTTCTAAATGGACTCTTTCAGAGTGCTTGTAAGAGAAAATATGGTGGAATTCCAGTAAGAGCAGAATATGGAAATGAAATTGCAATCAGATTAATTTTAGGTTGTCTCAGAGGTGTAGCTGCAAGATTAGGTGTTGAAATAATTCCTTTATTTGTTGAAAGTGAAATGCATTACTATAGAACATATGTCAAAGTTCTAAACAGACCAGATCAAAAAGAAAACTTGGGATTCATTTTACATTGTAAAAATTGTGGACACAGAAAAATATCATTAGAACAAGAACAAGAATGTGAGTTATGTAAACTAAAAATTAGTATTGCAGGGCCCCTATGGATTGGAAGGATTTTTGATAAAGAATTTATTCAAAATATGATACTAGAAATTCCAAATTTAGAAGTAGATAAAATTTGTGAAAAAACACTTGTCAAGTGTCTCGCAGAATCAGAAATGCCAGGAACTTATTTTACACTAGATGAGATTGCATCAAAAATGAAATCATCACCACCTAAACTTGAAAATGCAGTGTCAAATTTACAAAAGAATAACTTTCAGGCAAGCATCACATCATTTAATCCAACAGGATTTAGAACTAATGCAAACATTGATGAAATAATTAAAATATTTCAAACTATCCAATAAAGCCTAAACAAACAAGGTATAATTCACTGCTTTGTTTTCTACTTGCATTGGGTTTTGTAAGATTTATTCTAGCAAATTTTTTCTTGACATAATCTCTGAATTCCATAGAATATTCACCATCAAAAACTTTGAAAACAGCATTACCTTTGTTTGCCAAAACTTTGTCCATTATTTTTGTACAATCATAATTTAAAGAAATTTGTTTAGCATGATCAACTGACCAATTTCCACTAACTTGAGGAGAAAGATCACAAATTACAGCATTGACTTTACGCTCAAAATAGGTCATAACTTCATCAATTACATGTTCATCTTCAATATTTTCTCTAATAATATGAGCTCCTGAAATCTCTTCAACATAAGATAAATCAACACCCATTACTTTGCCTTGATTTCCTGCTAATTTTACTGCCATCTGGGTCCAACCACCAGGGGCACAACCAAGATCAAGTACGTAAAATCCAGGACCTATAATACGATAAGATTTATTCAATTCTTGTAGTTTGAATGCAGCTCTACTTCGATAACCTTGTTCATGAGCTAATCTTCGATAATGATCTTTTCGAGCATCAATTAATTTCATTTGGACTTCGTAGGTTTTTTCATTTCAGCAATAACCCAATCTTCAATGAATTGACAGTTTCTGGGACTAATTTCACCTTCAAGTGAGCATTTCTGTTCAACAGGACAAACTAAACATGGAGCATTTTCAATTGATTGAGTACTGATTGGAGTTTTCTTTAAGATTAATTTGTAGGTCCAACGTCCTTTCTCTAAAAGTTTTTCTCTAGTGATCGTTCCCATTCTTTCAAGTTTTAATGCTAAACGAGAACCGTCACGACTTGTAAGTTTAAGTTTTTTCCACAATTCACTTTGAAACATTCCATCAGATTCACGTTCTGCTAGAATATCACAGACTTTGTTTGTGAGTCTTTCCATGTCAACTTTTTCAATTTGGAAATTTTCAATCTCTTCATCAGATAATTGTT
>CAZBBN010000261.1:0-1878 GCA_964490195.1 uncultured Nitrosopumilaceae archaeon | reverse complement strand
AAAAACGTAGACAAACCTCATGAAGAAAGTGTTTTGAAATTTATTTCAATGGATAGTAAACTTGGTCAATTAATTGAAAGTGCAAAAATAGATTTAGATATTATCAAGGTTTTGATTTTAAGAACAACCTATCCTTGGAGTGGACAACTTAAAAAAAATGCAGAAGATCAAATTAAACAATGTTTTGAAAATTCAGATTTGACAAGGAACAATTTACCATATCAAGAGCACATTATGGAGATGGGATGGTATCTTTCAGTTGTAGATAGAATTAGCGGTTATGCTCTTGGAGATTTTTCAAAAGCAATGGAAATGGCAAAAATGAATGCCCATGCGCTTGCATGGAGACCATCATTGATAGTTAGAAGTGCAGTTGCATATTTTGAGGAATTATTAAACAAAGAAACTGATATGGCAAAAGCGATTCTCAAGATACTACCAAAAGAAATGAGAAAAAATTTTTTTAACACAGTACTTGCATTCATGAAACTCAGACAACAGGAAATAACAATTCAGGCTGACTGCTCTTATGAAAATGTTAAGTTAGTCCCAACAATAGAATGTATGACTACAAGAGAAGACCCAAAATTCATCAATACACTTTATAACATATTTTTACAATTACCCACACCTCTACAATTTGAGAAAGAGGGTTTTGAAAAATCCATCACAGATCCTAAGACAATCATTAACACGCTCCGATTGAATGATAAAAATGGTGAGATCATAGGGTTTGCAAAAGGCGGTCCACTTGAAAAATACCACCTACGGGAAGAAATTAGAGATGAGAATTATGGTTTAAGAAACACGGTATTTTTAGAACCGCTGGCATTAAAAATGGGGTATTGGGGATTGAAAGGAGGAAGCGAGATGAGACATATGTTCATCATGCAAGCCCATTCTATGAAATACAAATTTCTAACAAGTTTTGCATTACGTGATGTCATTAGGGCAAGAGTGGATAAAGAACAGGCAGAATTTGTAACACTATTTGATCCAGAAAGATGGGATTACTATAGAATCATAATCTAGATTCACCATATGAAAAAATCAATCATAAAATCATTAGAATCGTCAATTATGGGAGATGTTTTTTCCCAAAAAGAATTTAGAAATTATTATTCAGTTGACTCTAGCTCGTATCAAATAATTCCAAAGGTGGTAGTAGTTCCAAAAAATGAAAAAGATGTAATTAATACAGTAAAAATCGCAAAAGAATTCAAAGTATCAGTTACTGTAAGAGGCGCTGGAACAGGTCTAGTAGGCAGTGCGCTAAATAAGGGAATAATACTAGACATGAAAAATTTTGAATCGATAAAAATCACCAAAAATCACGTAACAGTAGGTTCTGGAATTATCAAGGGGCATTTAGATAAGAAATTAGAAAAGCATAAAAAATTTTTTCCTCCAAATCCATCAATTGGTTCTTTTTGTTCAGTTGGAGGCATGATAGGAAATAATTCGAGTGGAAGCAGGAGTTTAAAATATGGAAGTGTAATTGACAATGTAGCAGAAATCATTTTTGTTGATGGGAATGGAAATAAAATATCACTTCCTAAAAATAAAAAAGTTTCAAAAAAGATTCTAGAATTCTCAAAGGAAATTGATTTAGAAAAATTTCCCAATGTGACAAAAAATTCATCAGGATATAGAATTGACAAAGTAAAATCAATTATGGATTCTCATAAATTAATCATTGGTTCTGAGGGAACATTAGGAATTGTATTGTCAATTAAATTAAAAATAAAAGAAAATCCAAAAAAAAGGATTCTTTACATAGTTGAATACAAATCAATTATAGATGCTTCAACAAACTGTATAAAAATAAACAAAACTAAACCATCAGCAATAGAATTTGTAGATAAAATAACTCTAAAT
>CAZBBN010000260.1:0-1881 GCA_964490195.1 uncultured Nitrosopumilaceae archaeon | reverse complement strand
AAGAAGATGTAAAAAGATTACTAGTAAAAGATGTTACAAAAATGAGACCTGAATTGGCACAGCTTGTCACAAAGATTAAAGAAAAAAATCTAAAGATAAAGTGTTGTTATGTCACTGATCAAAAAGTAGAATATGAGGATGAATTAGTTGAGATCATAGATGAAGAAAAAATAATTCAAAAATTATGGGATCGAATTAAAAAACCAGCAGCAGGAAAAAAATCATCCATCAAACTAGAGAGAATGCTTAGGCATGAAAATACAATCTTAGGCATTCTAAAATTACGAGAATTAACCGAATTTGTAAGTAAAAGTAGAGATTACGTTTTTGAATCAAATATTAGACAGTGGATGCAATTCAAGACTACAGTTAACAAAGGATTGCGTGAAACATTACAAAGCAATCCAAGTAAATTCTTTTTTTATAACAATGGAATTACTATAGTAGTTAGTGACTTTATAGAATTAGGAGAAAATTTGATTGAGCTTCATGCACCTCAAATTGTCAATGGGGCACAGACATCAAATTCTATTCTTGATCATTCAAAGAGAACAAAAAATATGGATGGTTCTATGACAGTTACAATAATCAAAGCAAATGATGAACAAGAACAGAACAATATTACAAAGTACAGGAATTCTCAAAATTCAGTACGAGGAAAAGATCTTGTTTCGTTAATGGATTTTCATAAATCAATTAAATCACAATTAAGAAATTGCGGTTATTTTTATGAAATTCAAGCAGGTTCTTTTGATACCAAATCAAAATCTAAACAATCTGAATATGAAGGAGATTCAATTTACAACAATTATCTTCCAGATAATCATAAAAAAGTCATTGTTGCCAAAGATGCAATTCAATCTCTAGTTGCAGGAATTGAACAAAGGCCAACAGAAGCATACAGTTCACCAGCTCAATTTCTTCCAAGAGGAAGTAAATATGATGATATCTTTAATGACAATCTAAAAGATGATTACAGACTTTTACTATATCCATATCTTGTGAAAGAATTTGCAAAAAAAGCATTAAAGTATGGAAAACAAGGAGGACACAAAACAAAAAGATATGCAACATTATTTTTTGTGGCTGTTTACTTTAGAATACTTCAGAAGAAAATTCTTGAATCAAAAGGAGATTATAAAGGAGACATTAGAAAATTGGAGCCTATTTTTCGTAGTTTCAAACTGAATTCTAGGATTTTAAAGATTACTGATATCATTGTGACCAAATTTCTTGAAGATACAGTAGTAGATGATGAAATTGAATTAGCCAACACCAAACATAATTTCTTCTCACAACATGTTTGGAATGATACAATGTTGCGCGTAATAGATAAAAAAATTAGACAGGAAGATGATGAAATAACATCATTAAAAAAACTAGCAAATAGTTTATTTTAATTTTAAAGGCAGAAGTCCAACCAAGTAAAAATCTTGCAGGAGGTTTACATTGGTCAGACTATCTACCTAAATTTAGTAAAACCCAGTGATATTTAACATAATTTTTATGATTAACATATTCCACGAGAATGTTTTTTATATCGATTAAAGAGACCAATAGCACTTTGGTTTCAAAAGAAAAATGTGCTATTTGTAGTGAAAAAATTCAACTTCGTTTTAATCCAATGGATGAATGGGGAATAGAAGGTTCAATTTGTGGGGATTGTTATTCAAAAAAAATCGGCGAACATTATCCAGGAGAACACGTTAGAGTAAACAAACATTTGGATTAGATTTTTTCTGATTTTGAATACTTATTTGAATTAAGACAATTCCATGCAAGTGGATCATCCTTTACATCTTTTTCTTCTAAAAATTTAATATCAGTTGATTTAATTCGTTTTAGAGAAATGTCAAATACTATAGCTCAAGAATTTGAAAT
>CAZBBN010000259.1:0-1897 GCA_964490195.1 uncultured Nitrosopumilaceae archaeon | reverse complement strand
TTTGATACGCTTCCAAGAAGCATTTGTTTTATTGTACCACGTCCTCTTGCACCAATCACAATAAGATCAAATTTCTTTTTTTGAGCAAAATCAATAATCTCTTTTGCCTCATGTCCAAAAACAATTTCTTTTTTGAATTTAATTGAGTTTTTTGTTACTTGAGTTTTTGCAGTATCAAGGAATTTTTCTACTTTTTTTAATTCATTTTGGGTTTGAGGGACATAAATCAAATTGGGATTATCAAAAGGGGTACGTGGAACATAGATAACAGTGATTGAGGAATTGCATTTTTTTGCAAAAAAGATGTCTTTGCCAATGCTTTAAAGGAGTTTTTTGAGCCATCTATGGGGACAAGAATTGTTTTAATTTTCTCCATGTGTGACTTTTACGATTAGGACTTAAAAATTAAATGAAAAATATTATGATTGGGAATTGTTCATGGAAATTATTTATGAGATTAGAGTATACATACAAAATAACAATAGGATCCCAAAAGACAAAACTTTGATAATTGTTGCAATTATAATGGGAGTTGTATCTCTAGCTGCAATTATTGGATTTATCGGGCAGGGCAATGTTTGACATGTTTCAATTTTTTTGGAAGGAGAAAATTGAGCAAACTGTTGCCTTTGAAGATATTGATGGAAAGGTACAACTTAGAGGAATTTCAGGAGTTGACGGAGATCTTAACCCGTACCTTGTTACAAGAACCAATTTTGCATAGATTTTAACTGTAATTAATCATGGAGATAAGCCTCATAGATTATGCATCGAGGGATTAGATGTTCAAACTGATCTTTTAGAACATGGACATGTGGAAAGACTCACCATTCATCCAGATAAAGAAGGAGTCTACAAATATTATGATAAAAGAGAACGACTTGAACACTTGGGATTTCTTGAGGCAAGAACTGTTGTTCCCAGTGATGAGTTTACAGGGATTTGGCGTGATCTGATATGACTCTCATTTCTAGTTCATTACAATAAAATTCCATTTTCATCTCAACTTCGATTTTTATACAAAATAAAATATAGAGCCAATCCAATTCCCACCCAAACTAATGATACTAACTTTGCGGTATCGCTTAGACAGTATATTAATCCCACACAACTTATTGCACCCAAGATTGGAACTGCAGGATAAAATGGAACTTTGAATAATCTTTCGGTGTTTGGTTCAGTACGCCTTAATTTCAATAATGATACGTGAACAAAAAATAAGTAAATAGACTTCCAAAATTTACGATTGAAGCTATAATGTCGATGTTATTGTAAAATACACCTGCAAATACAACAATTATGATTCCTGCAATCAGAATAGAAAAATGTGGAGTTCCAAAACGTTTGTTTACTAAACTGAATTGTTTTGGAAGTAATCTGTCTCTGCCCATTGCAAAACTAGCCCTTGTTCCACCAATTATAGAGCTTAACACTACGGATCCTGTTGCAATCAAAGCTGCAAATGAAATAAAATCAAAGAATATTTGATTGTCAGATATGATTGATGCAAGTGTTCCAAGAGGACTTGCATCATTTCCAAGTTCCTTCCAATCTGCCAGCCCTATCTCAACAAATCCGATTCCTATGTATAATGCAAAAGTCACTGCGATGGTTATCATCAAAGCTCTTGGGATTGTTTTTTTTGGATTCTTTGTTTCCTCAGACATCATTGTGACTGTGTTAAACCCTAAAAAAGCAAAGAAGATTATTGCCGAACCATGCAATGTTCCACCAAACCCGTTTGGAAAAAAGGGAGTATAGTGGCCAATATCAAAATGTTGAGTCAGATAGTATCCTCCAAACAAAATCAAAATCACTATTGCAAAAATCTTAATCAATACCATTGCAGAGGTAACAGTAGTTGTTTCTTTTACTCCAATCAGATTTAAAATACATA
>CAZBBN010000258.1:0-1906 GCA_964490195.1 uncultured Nitrosopumilaceae archaeon | reverse complement strand
TTGCAAATGCCAACATTGCAGAAGCAGATGGTGAGGCCAAAGCAATTAAAATTATCAGTGAAGCACTAGCTCAGAATCCAAATTACTTGGAATGGTTAAAAACACAACACTGGGATGGAAAATTACCACTGGTGGTTGGAGATGGCGGAACACCATTTATTCAAATTCCAGTTAAGCCTTAAGTGATTTAGAAAAGAATCACTCTTTGTTTTTTGATTTATCTCTTATTGCATCATACATTGCAAGGAATTGTTCAGGTTCATTTTGTCGATAATTTTTTTCAAGTAATTGAATTTCCTTATGAGAAATTTGTTCTCCTTTGTTATGATAATATTCTTTAATAATTTGAGATGGAGTTTTTTTGATATTATATTTTAAAAGTGTTTGATTGACAGATCTTTTGCAATACAAGTCATAAATTAAAAATCGATAAACAAGATATCCAGACAGGCCTATAATTGCAACAACAATTATAGGAATTATGATGATAGATACCATGTATCATCATACATGATTTTACTATTTCATTGTTGTTATTTTTTACAGAATTTTACTAGTAGTGTATTCCAAAGAACACTCATTTTGTGTATTTTTTTAATTTCACTAGTAGAAGTTCTGCCAAGAATATCCATATAATATGGCAGCCAAGAAAAAAGCAACATCTAAAACAACAAAAGCAAAGGTTTCAAAAAAGAAATAATTTTTAAAACTTTGTTTTTTTTATTTTTAATTGGTTTGAGTACCATTAATTTATGAAATTAGAGAATTTTGATCCGAGTTTTAAGATCCACGCATACTAACCTGATTTCCAACTGAATGATGGATTCCAACAACTAATTCTGAATGGATAGTGATTACCATCAAAGTTTCACAAGAAAGACATAGAACTGATGGAACATAATCTGCATTTGTTTCCGAAGGACCAATTGTAGCTAAAACTGCATCATCTTTAAGGTCAAATTCACCACAATTCACACATTTAGAAGGTCTATTTGATACACGTTTTATTTTATTGATGAAATAATGAGTCAGGATAAAAAAAACTATCACATAGTGATTCTTAAATTAACTGGTTTTTCATTTCCAAATTGAAATGGATTCGCACCATGTTATGAATCTAAATTGGCAAAATAGTTTTATCTCTACAAGATTTAGAAAAAAAATGGGCCTGTTTTCACGAAAAAAAGAAGTCACCATAGGCAATATTTGCCCAAAATGCCAGATGCAGTTTTCAGATCCTCAAAGAACATTACGTCATATCGAAAAAGCCCATAAATCTAAAAAGAAATTCGATTGTGATACATGTGGGTTTAGAAATTAATTTGGGGATTTCATTAAATATCAATGGGAATAATACACAACATGAACAAAAATATAATTAACAAGATTTCAGGGATGATATCTCTAGCTATGTTAGGAATTATAATTTCAGGATACATTTCTGGAAATGATTCATTATTAGGTTTTCAAAATGCCATTGTACTTTATGCGTTAATGCCTGCAGCACTAATCTGGTTTGGTACAAGAAAGAATGGTTGCGGTAGTTGTAATCAGACATGTTCAATTTCCGAACAAAAAGAAGACATAGATATCAAAAATAACTAAGAGTCAATAGATAGGATCTAACATTACTAAGTAAGATCAAAATTGTTACAGTAGTTGCAAGTGACGAGTTTCAAGGTATTTGGAAGAATTTGATTTGAAGGAATTTTATTTTTTTCCAATTATCAAATCAACTTTATAGTTTAGAGTAGCGCGTGGATTTAGTTTTAAATTCCATGAAATGTAAGAGGGTTTTTTTGTTTTGAGAGAAATTTTGAATCCAAATTTCTCCAAAGTCGCACGTAATTGAGATTCAGTAAGAGGTTTTTTTACAGTGTTCGCACCCCTATCAAAATCATATGGA
>CAZBBN010000257.1:0-1912 GCA_964490195.1 uncultured Nitrosopumilaceae archaeon | reverse complement strand
TTTAATCCAAAAAAGACAACAAATTTTAGAATTTTTAAAATGATCTTTTTATTTTATGTTGTGATGTAGTTAGTGTGGCAAATTTGAGGTGTGGTGATTATGGTTTTGGGTGCAATTATGTTTCCAAAGGTAATGTTGAGAAAATAGTTTTTGATTTTTGGGAGCATATGAATAATGAACATGGGATTGATTATTCAAAAGAAACCCTTATGGAGTCAGTTAAACGAAAAAACTCCTAAACTTCCCTGAAACCCTTGAAAACATAATTGAGAAATAATGACCCTTGAAATCTTTTATTCCATTACCACGTAATTGTTTTGATGTTTCAGCAGATTTCATTTTTAAAAAGGAGGACACAATAAAATGGCAAGATCTTATGTGTTGATGACATGTAATTTGGGTTCAGAAAAAGAGGTCATTTCTTTACTGAAAAAAATTGATGGTGTAAAAGAAGCCCATGGAACACTTGGACTTTATGACATAATTGCACAAATTGAATCAGATTCTGAAGAAAAAATTCGAGAAGTTGTTACTGGAACTTTACGTAAAATGCCAAAAATTCAATCTACAGTAACTTTGACTCGTTCAGAATCTGGGGAATTATTTCAAGCATCTGAGAAATTAATTGGGGCAATGCTTGGACAAAACCTTGCTCAAGCATATATTGTAATTCATTGTGAAAAGGGAGAAGAATATCCTACATTGAAAAATCTTAGTCATATACCTGAAGTAAAAGAAGCTGATGTGGTTTTTGGGTTTTATGATGTTATTTGTAAAGTTGAGGCGTCTGATAACAATACATTAGAACATATTCTGACAAAGGCCATACGTGCATTGCCCAATATCAAAACTAGTATGACATTACATGTTGTCAATGAACAAGAATCATGATCATTTAAAAATTTGTTAAACATACTAGTAATTTTCAAACAATACTAAAGAGAATCAAACATCAAGATTAACTTGTTTTAATGATATTCAATTGTAATGTCTATCATACAAGGTATCCATGAAAATGAAGAAAAACTGCTCAACATGATCTTAGGTGAAATCCCAAGCTCTCGGATTGCAATAATTTGTGATCATGATGGCAATATTTTATGGAATAGCATGCGGGATGACACCTCCAGTTATCTTACCATGGATGAAACAAAGGACTCTCTGAAAAGATCTCTTGAATCTTGGAAAAAACGAAATGAACTATCCTCCAAAATTGGAAATGGCAAATATGCAATTGTTGCATATGATAAAATCAAGAGAATCACAGTACCTCTTCCAAATGAACATCTCTTGTTTGTAAGCCTGGAAGGTGAGGAATTTGGTAACATCAAAAATATCATGACTATAGTCGATTGGGTTAACTCCAATATGGGGCTATAGCTATTTTTTATTCTCAATATTTTTATGACTGAATTGAATGATCTTGAAATAATCTAACAAGATATTTCAAGAGTTTTGAAAGTATTGATGAATCACTGTTATGAATTGTAGAAAAATGAGATAGTAATCAAAACCAAGTAGTTATCCAATGACAACTCTGTGTTCTGGTTCCAACATCAGTACCATTGATGTTTTTACTAGTTGATTACTATCTGTAGAAAACACGTTATAGTGACATAAAAACAGTATTGGGAAAATCATAAACAATTTTTTAATTTTTTGCAAGAATATTTCATGAATTTTCATTTTTATGATCTGCTATTTTATTGAGGATGATGTCTTGCTAATTATGATTTGAATATGTGTGATACAAAGTCGCTATCATGCTTTGTCTACGGCAAAGCAATTGGTGAAGTTGACTGTGGTACTGAAATTATTCGTCCAAAATGTGGGCAATGCTCAAATCCTATTTCTCACATCAAAGATAAATTGCCATTTGTTCTATATTCGTAATGGGATGTAATGTAAATAA
>CAZBBN010000256.1:0-1913 GCA_964490195.1 uncultured Nitrosopumilaceae archaeon | reverse complement strand
ACTGCAGCTAAAAAGAGACCAGCAAGAAAGACTGCAGCTAAAAAGAGACCAGCAAAGAAGTCCAAACAATAAATATCTTAATCTAATTTCTATACCATTAAAGTGGATTTGATTTCATACTATGATTGTAAGAAAACGCGGTCCAGTAATTTCTATATCTGGATTGGTATTGGTGATAATCTCACTTTCAATCGCATTATCTGTTGTACCGAATAATCTTTCTGAAATAAATAATTTTTCTGATTCCTTATTTGAAGGAATGTTTGATGACATATCTGATGAAACTCAAATCATGTCTGGTGATTCTACTTATTTTTCTTATAGTGTATTTTCATCCGATGTATCTCTGATGTGGGGTATTCGAATTGTTGATTATCAACCTGGTGATAAATTATCGATACATATTTCAAATATTTTTGGTGATTCTTTTGGTGATTTTATTCAAAATGATTCAATTCTATTTGAGGTGTTAGAAATTTCCAAATCTGACACATTAAATCTGGAAATTAAAAATATTGGAACAAGAAATGTCCGTGTTGTTACAATGTTTTCTGAGGATCCCGAAAATTTTGATCCTCTTACAAACTCTGATTCTTTAACCCTGAATATTGTCATGTTCCTTGCCCTTTCTGGATTTTTACTTATTCTTGGAATAATTATTTCGATTATTGGAACAGCAGTCATACTAGTGGATTTAAAAAATAATCAAAACAATAAAAGAAGTTATTGAGGATTTATTTCCATCTGACCAAATTTACCTTTGGTAAGGGATACTTCACCTTTAAACTCATTTGTATATCCATTTGTGATCACAACGGTATCTCCAACATTAACCGCTTTAATGTCGTCCCCCCACAATGTGAGCTTCATCTGGTCATCTTCTGTTTCACCGTTAGATATTATTGCATCACAGACATCTACTGTTCCTCCATTTTTGAGATTTACAGTTCTTGGATCTCCTTTGCTTTTAACTTCGGCGTTTACATTAACTCCACTTCGCATTTTTTTTGCTTGTGAAATTGGTATGAACTCTGTCATGTGTTTTTGAATCAAATTAGCACGATTATAAGCTTTCTCAAAAAATAATGCAAATTTGGATCATCATTTTATTTACTCATAATAGTAATCGAGAAATATCGGTCCATATACAATCTCATTGCAGAGGTATCGAAGCCCGGTCAACCGAGAGGGACTCAAGATCTTCATAATAGGAAATCCCTTCTCTTAGGAGTTCGTGGGTTCAAATCCCACCCTCTGCATTTCATTATACTATGATACTAAATTATTGAGAAATTAAGCAACAATTGCTTTAACTTTAGTTGTAGAATGTTTTGATATTTTCTTATGCATTTCAGCCAATTCTTCGTCCTTGAAAGTTAGATTGCATCTAAAACATTTCCAAACTATCTCGGACATATTCAGTGTAGTCATAAATTGTTTATAAAGATATTGCATGATTGATCCAATTTGTTACAAAACATAATCATTGTTAAGAAAAACTTGTAATTCTTTTACTTTTTTCGATCATTGTGAAATTTTTTTATGACTAATTGATGATCCAAGGGTTTAGAAACAAAAAAGAGACAGAATTTTTGAAAGAAATTGGGTATTTTTGAAATTTTTAGTGAATTTTCATATTTTGGAATTTTTCTTGTTCTGATTGGTGTCAATACTTCGCCAATATTGATGCCACCTAGCTGGATTATTTTGACATCTTTTTATCTTCTTGATCCTAGCTTGAATGTTGTTTTTCTTGCAATGGTTGGTGCTACTGGTGCCACTCTAGGAAGATTCTTTCTCAAAAAAATTAGTGGATTATTTAGAAAATTTGTTGGGGAAGAACAAAAAACAAATCTTGACATTATCGGTGATTATCTAAATCATAAAAAGTACGGATATGTAATTGCATCTTT
>CAZBBN010000255.1:0-1917 GCA_964490195.1 uncultured Nitrosopumilaceae archaeon | reverse complement strand
CTGGAGAACATAGTGCAATAATTTTGGGAAATATTGTTGGAAGTAATATCGCAAATGTTGGAATGGTTATAGGAATTGCCGCAATTCTTGTTCCACTTGCAGTAAGTAAATCTGTTTTGCGAAAAGAAATTCCAATCATGCTCGGTGTTTCTTTTTTATTAATTTTAATTTCCATTGATGGTGATCTTACTGTAAATGATGGAATTTTACTACTTGCAGGATTAGGTGTGTTTGGATATTATACATTCAAAGATGCAATGAAACAAAGACAAGAAAATAAAGAAAATATTGAACAAAGTAAACACAATGTCTATCTAAAATCTTTTGGACTAATTGGAATAGGTATAGTTCTTTTGTATGTTGGGGCAATTCTTACAGTTGATAATGCAGTCATTTTAGCACAAGAATTTGGTTTGTCGGAAAAAATTATTGGTCTCACTGTAATTGCAATTGGAACATCTCTTCCTGAACTGATTACTTCGGTAATTGCAATAAGAAAGGGTCATGGAGACATTGGTGTTGGAAATATTATTGGAAGTAATATCTACAATATCTTGATGATCATGGGTATTGGTGCGACACTTGGAGGTGTCATAGTTTCAGCAGATGTTTTCATTGATTATGCAATAATGATTGTCTTTAGCCTTTCATTGTTGATTGCAATGAAAACTGGAGTCATTAATCGTGTCATGGGTGTTTGTATGGTTGTAGGTTATGTAGCATATCTGATTTTCACATTTTTTAATTAATTTGTGACTAAATAATCATTTAAATTGATTTTGCCAATATTTTTTCTGCCTTTATTGATGGTGCAATTGATGGAAGTGATGACCACTGAATGATATTTCTTTGATTGTTGCCAATCTCTGAAATATTTTTTAGCATTGTTGCAAGATTGTGAATAATCCTAACTGATTTTCCAGGACTTTTAATCTCTCCGTTCTCAATAATCTTTATGCCGCTTCTTGCAGTACACGAAAAGTCCCCTTTGATTGGATTTACTGCATATGTGTACCATAATCTGCCAACTAACAACCCGTGTCTTGTATCTTTAATCATGTCTTCTTGTGAACTTTTTCCTGGATTAATTTTTAGATTGTGTGGTGCTGAAATTGGAATTGGTTCTGAACTTTTCCCCATAGGTGAACCTAAACGTAATGCATTTCCAGTTGACTGCCTTCTTTCTCTATAACTGTCAAAAAGATTTGAAAAAGTATTCTTAAAAATTCCATTTTCTATCAAACTTTGTTTCTTTGTTTCAATTCCTTCATCATCTGTTGATTTTGTTCCTATGCCTTCTGGAACATGTGGATCATCAATCAGACTTAGTAGTTCTGATGCTATCTCTTTTTCAAAATTATTTGAGAAACAACTTTTCTTTTCTGCAAATGTCTTAAAATTAAAATTTGAGGCGACAACAAATGCTAGCAATTCCCCTACTGAATACGGTTCAAAAATTACTGAATAAATATCTGAATCAATTTTTTGAGGATTTATTGATTCTAAACACATTTTTTTTGCATCACTTCCTATTTGCTCTGCTGAAAAATGTGATAACGTTCTGCAACTATCATGCCCAATTCCCGATACTGGCAGTATTCCTGATTCTGATTCTGCATTAATTATTCCTGAAATGTATGTTGCCTTTTCTTTGAGATTTAGTCCATTTGAATTTTCAAGTTCAAAATCATCTGAAACAATATTTAGTGAGCCTGTAATCGTGGTTATTTTGTCGCTATTAGTTGCATTTATCATGGATTCTGCGATATCCATTGCTTGGGATCCTGAAATCTTTTCAAGCTTCTCATCAAATGTTCCCTCCAATTCTTGTGATTTTGCTTTGTATGGTAATCCTCCCCAAAACTCTCTTGACTTTAAATTAGATAATGTCCTTAGTGAATCATTAATTGCTTCTTT
>CAZBBN010000254.1:0-1942 GCA_964490195.1 uncultured Nitrosopumilaceae archaeon | reverse complement strand
GATCCTATTTCTCAATACTACAAGAATCATCCTGATGATTATTTTGAGGACATTGAAAAAACATACATCGATCCAAAGAATCCATTTGTAGAAGAATTCCAGGTCCTAGCAATGGCATGTGACAAACCAATTTCCAAGCATGAACTAAAAGAACACCAAAAAATAATAGAGCACCACATGACCAAAGGAAATCTTCTAGTAGTCAACAATAGGATTATTCCAAATCTTGATAAAATTAGTTCCATGTTAAATGACTATAGTATCAGAGGGATTGGAAAGTCTATCAATATTTTCTTAAACGAAAGAAAGGTAGGGGATAGAATACTGCCTATTGCATTAGAGGAGCTGCATAAAGATGCAATCTATTTTTTGGCAGGTGTACGTTACAAAGTAAAGGAATTTGATTATCCCAAAAAAAACCATGCTAAGCTAGAAAAAATTCCAAGAGATTATCCATATTATACAAAATCACTTACAGAGGAGTGGCCAACAATTGAAACTGTTTTTGAGAGTAGAAAAGCAAATGATGTTGAAGTAGCATTTTGTAGACTGCATATTCAAAAGAAGGTTTACGGTTATGTCAATATAGAATTAGGACAAGAGATCACTCAAGGGGAAAAAGTACTACTTGAAACGCCACTAGAATATGATTTTGTTACCAAAGGAATTGTTTTTCATGCACCAAGGCCTCTCAAGGTTATTGAGAAAGCAGAAGATGAAGATTATGCTGAGGCAAGTGGGTATCATGCAACAGAACATGTCGTAATTGAGGGAAGCAACATGATAACAGGGGGGGTATCTCAAGACTTGGGAGGTATATCTTTGGGCACTTCAGGTTTGATTTTCATATATGACGGAGCAATAGGAGGAAGCGGTGCCAGTAAAGCCCTGTATGATAGGTTTGAAAAAGCTCTTGAGAGAAGCATGTATATCGTAAAGGAGTGCCCATGTCAAAATGAATCTGGGTGTCCTCGATGTACATTCTCATATAGATGTGGAAACAATAATGAGTTTTTACACAAATATTCGGCATTAGAGATTCTCGAGAGAGTCAATAATGGCGAGAAAACAGAGTTAGTTGATCCTGTTGAAGGAGATAGACCTCTAGTATGACAAATCAACATGGGATAAATATAACAAAAATCAAGCACAAGTATGAAAAAAGTAGCTCTTGTTACAGGTAGTTCATCAGGAATTGGATTTGAGACAGTATTGGCACTTGCAAGAGATGGTTACCACACTTTTGCAAGTATGAGAGACACTAAAAAAGCAGAAGAGGTAGAACGGGCAGCAAGAAAAGAAAATCTTCCAATAGATGTAATAGAGTTAGATGTAGATAAAGAAGAATCAATAGTTTCTGCAATCAAAAAAGTAGTTACGGATGGAGGAAGGCTAGATGTTTTGGTGAACAACGCAGGATACGGACAATTTGGATGCACAGAAGATGTGTCTGTTGATGGTTTTAGAAAACAGTTTGAAACTAATTTCTTCAGTATTGTAAAAATTATTCAAGAGGTAGCTCCAATTATGAGGAATCAGAATTCAGGAATTATTGTAAACATTAGTTCTGTTGCAGGCAGAATGGGATTGCCAGGCTCCCCAGCTTACATCAGTACAAAATTTGCACTAGAAGGACTAAGTGAATGTCTCAGATACGAACTTGGTCAGTTTGGAATTAAAACTACATTGATTGAACCTGGAGTTATAAAGACAAACTTTTTCAATTCAATGAAAGTTCCAGAATCAAAAATAGATCCCAAATACAAAACATTAACTGATAACATTCTTGCGGGTCTTAAAATGATGTCAGAGATGGGGACTGCACCATCTCAAGTTGCCGATGTCATACTAAAGGCAATTCACGATGATGAGATTTTACCACGATATATTGTAGGAACTGATGCTGTTATGTTTATGGAAGCAAAAAAGATGAAAACAGACT
>CAZBBN010000253.1:0-1961 GCA_964490195.1 uncultured Nitrosopumilaceae archaeon | reverse complement strand
ATTTAATAAATAACTAATGCCTTCTTCTATTGGGCATTATACGTAAAATTCAAGGAATCATTGTTCATAACAATAAAAAAGAAACGGAATTTTAGAAACATCGTGCAATTGACAGTATTACCACTCTTAGCAGAAAGAAAACAAGAGACATTTGATGTTTTTGAGGCATTACTTGAAACTATGGAAAAAAATAATACAAAATTACAAGAAGGTGATGTTTTAGTAATTTCAACAAAATACATTTCAAATTCACAAGGAAGAATAGTGGATCTTTCAAAAATCAAACCGTCAGAAGAAGGATTAGAGATTTCAAAAAAATATCAATTAAAGCCCGAAATTGCAGAAATCATAATCAGAGAATCAGACAAAATCTTTGGCGGAATAGGAGGATTTGTAATTACATCAGCTGACAACATCATGGCGCCAAATGCAGGAATTGACAAATCTAATGCAAAAAAAGGTAAAGCAATCCTATATCCCAACAATCCATATCTAATTTCAGAGCAAATTCGTAGAAAGGTTTTCTTGAAGATGTTAATTCATGTCGGAGTGATTTTAGTTGACAGTAGACTGATGCCTACAAGAATTGGAACATCTGGAGTTGCAGTGGCTTGTGCTGGAATTGAACCAGTTTTAGATATGAGGGCAAAAAAAGATCTTGATGGTAACCCACTAAAGGTTACATTTCAAGCAGTAGTTGACAACATTGCAACTATTGCAAATTACAAAATGGGTGAGGGTGGAGAATCAAAACCATTTGCAATAGTTAGAAACTCAGAAGCAAAACTGACTGATAGAAAAATTAATCCTTCAGAGATGGCAATATCACCAGATCAATGCATCTACGTGAGAGGGCTATCAAATCCACCACAGCATCAGTGATTTTTCGGTTCTGCTTTAAATAGAGGTATTTTGGTGAAAAAATATGGAGTATCTTACCACATACCCTAAGACAGTTTCATTTTTTGATGGACTAAAACACAAAATTGATGTTGACAACAAACATGGAGTAGAGCAACTTCACGTAGTGGTAAAGAAGAGTTTTGAAGAATTGATGAAAATTTTTACTGAAGAAGGATTCACCAAAGTAAAACTTGAACATAAACAACCAGGACAAATTGGAAGTGGTCTAAATCTAAAATTGAAAAAACCATGGGAGATGCACATTAGAATGGTTGATCTAAGAAAAGGGTTAATCGGAATTCATGCAGAAGTAGAAGTCTCAAGAGATTATCTTCAACATTTGTTCTCACAGAGAACCCCAGTAGTTTACGAAGTGGAAGAGATTCTAAAAAAATATCATGTAGAGTATGGTCTTTGGCACGATAAAATTAAGAAAAATGTTCATGCTATCGTAGATAATTACAAAGTAAAACTTGCAACACCAAGCATTCCAGTATTTGCATGGAAACCTATGTTATTTGTAATTGGAACAATTGCCGCCTTTTATGGTTGGAAATATTTAGACACAATCTGGTAAATTTAGACGCCCAGACTTTCAGCTTTGGTCATTTCTAAAAAGACCTTATCTCCAACTGAGAGACTCATCTCTTTGTACTCATGCATCTCAAGTTTTAATTGAGTTACACCTTGCATTCCCATTCCACCGCCCATTCCAGACATCATCTTGTTTAGGTCCTTCATCATATCATTCATGTTTGAGAATCCCATGACTTTGGGAGTACCAAAAGGTGATTGTGGATTTTGAGATGCATCTTTAAGATCTTTAATTGAGGATAGTGAAACTACAACGTATGGTGCCCCATCTGGTGCTGAATCAATACTTTTTACTACAAATTCTTTCTTCATGTTTATAGTAATTTTATTCATGTAATTTTAATTTTAAGGTCAATTTGTTCCAATTTACAAGGTTTGAAGATTTAATTACAATTTTTAAGATTTCATAGTATGGCAGATGAATTAAAAACGACACTGACATACTACGGTATTTCACCATGGGA
>CAZBBN010000252.1:0-1974 GCA_964490195.1 uncultured Nitrosopumilaceae archaeon | reverse complement strand
TTTGTCTTCTTCATATGATTATACTCAGATTTGTAGTGAGTACATATGCAAATTTCATTTTCATCCGTCTTGTACTGATACCAATGTTGGGGATACTGTTCATTACTATGACGAACTAATCCCAACAAGTTGGTGTGGTCTTTTCCTGTTTCATCGAATATCAAATTGCTTTTGCAGATGTTTATGGTTCTCTCACTACGGTGGATGAATGGTAGACTAGTTACATTCTCAGATGAGTGAAACCATATATTATATAATGACATAGAGTACCACAGAAACTGTGGAACCGTCAAAAGCCTGAATCTGAAGTCTCCGACCTACTTGTATTGCGGTCTTCTTTCTATGATTTGATCAAATTACTTGGAAGTCAAGACATAGGAATAATACTTGGCATAATGATATTTGTAATTTTGATATTTGGAGAAATGCTACCTAACATATTATGATATCAATTCTGAAAATATAGTATTCTCTTAATTTAAAACTGGGAAGAAATTCAAACATATAGAGTAAAATGATCAGTGATACAATTTATGAGCATCTAAGAGATATACAATCTACCAAAGTAAAATCTCTAATTTCTAAAGCTACTACGATTGAGCCATCAGACACACTTTCAAGTGTTATTGGCAAAATCACAAAAAATAACGCATATGATGTTTTTTATCTTAATGGAAAATCAACTCTTTCAACTAATATAAGAGCACTACTAAACGCCAAAAATATTACGGTAATGAAGGTAGAATCATTCCTTTATCCTATTCCCTATCTAACCTCAAATGATTCAATTCAAAAAGCTGCAAATATTATTGCCCATTATAGAATTCGTGAAGTACCCATAGTTCAAAAAAATAAGATCATTGGGGTGGTCACTGCACAACGAATCTTAAAGCTACTTTCAACCAAAGACAACAAATGGATAAAGGCAAATTTGATTTACACTCAAAACCCAATAATAATATCTTCAGAAGAATCTCTCAGCAATGCTAGAAGAATTATGACTTCAAAAAGACTGGATCATCTGCCTGTAATGAATCAAGGAAAAATCAAACAAGTTCTCACATCTGCACACATTCTAGAATATATCTTACCACAAGAAAGCCAAGGAAGAAAATTAATGGGAATCAAAACTGTTCACAAACTAGAATCTGAAATTGGAAATATAGGAAGTACACGAATTCCTCAATGTACACATAAGGATGATCTCAATAAGATTGTAAACTCTATGCTAAAAACAAAAACCTCATGCTGTTTAGTTAATCTTAGTGGAAATCTTCAAGGAATCATTACCTTTAGAGATATTCTTGGATTACTGGCATCAAAAATAGAAACTCCAATTCCATTATACATTGTTGGATTACCAGAAGATCAAAAAAATGTAAATCTGATTAGCAAAAAATTTGAGAGTACTCTCAAAAGATTACAAAAAGTATATTCAGAAATTCATGAAGCTAGGGTCTCAATTAAACAACAAAGAACTGGAAATAAAAAAGAAGGAAAGTATGAAGTTTCTATAATGATTACAACGCCACACCATGCTCCTCTAATTTACAGTTCAATTGGATTTGATCTAAGTCAAGTTTTAGAGGAATTAAGCCAAAAATTACTAAAGACATTGTCCAAACGTGGTAAAAGGCGTTCCAAAACAAGTATTAGAAAAATGGGATTACCACCATTCTAGTTATGAGTGAGTAAATCAACTAAAGAAAATGTTTTGTTAGTAGGTTTGTCAAGAATAATAACCCATATTCCGCATTAAGCAAATCGAATATTTTGTTTGCACTTTTTACGGCCTAAAAAACGCTCCTCAGACACAAGAATATGATAAGATTAGCAAAGAGATTTAATTTTTTATACCGAAAAAGATCTAAAGATCCCTCTTAATGCGGAAAATAAGTAATAAAAAAAGTAGGAACAGACAAATCTATGGATCCCTCTTGCTTTCGCAAAAAATTTTATTTTTTCTGACTTTTC
>CAZBBN010000251.1:0-1993 GCA_964490195.1 uncultured Nitrosopumilaceae archaeon | reverse complement strand
AATTAAAATCAGAACCTAAAGAAACTGACAAAATTACAGTTGTTTCAGTTGTTTGAAATTGTAGTTCTTTCTCAGGTAAGAAATTACGAAAAACATGAGTTAAAAGTTGTTTTGTAAAGACAGACCATTTTATTCCCAATTCATGCTGAATTAAAAATATATGCATATCACCCTCAACTCGATGATCAGAATTCATTCCAGATGCACGCATATAATCTTCAAGTGTTTCAATACATCTTTTCAAATCATATTCTCCTTTGATAAACAAGACAGTGTCTTTAATCACAGGAAACAATAAAGAAATTATTTCATCAATATCTTTTTCATCCAATTCTGTTCCTAAAGATTTCAAGATACCTTTTGGAACGGGGATCATTCCAATTTTACTGGAGAATCGATCCCATTGAACATATTTTTCAAGAATTTGTCTTACCAGTACATTTTGAGATATTCCTTTCTGTGTTGACTCAGTTTCTAATTCAGTTACAAGTTTTTCTGGAAGTCGATACGTAATACTTCTAGTAGATTCCTTTTTTGCGGTGTGAACTTGTCGTTTTGAAATAATGTTTTCCTCCAAAATTTTTGCCTCAACAAAAATTCCAAAATATTAATCAGTACGAGATGTGTTTGGAATTAGTTCAACTAATGTAACTTCCAAATCACATTTTAGAGAAATGGATTTTACCTTACTTTTGTATAAGAAATACTTTTTTCCATCTTGGTTAATTGAACCTGAAATTGCAAGTAATTTTGCATCATAAAGAGTTTGCAGCCTCCTATACACAGTACTAATAGGAATCTTTTTTTCATTAGAAATTTCCATGGCAGACTTTGGTTTTTCCAGCGTATTATGTAGAATTTGTTTACAATATTTATCAGCAAGTATTTCTAAAATGACTTGCTTTTTTTCATCATCTACTATTTTTCGAGTTTGAATTAATTCTTGCATGAGTAAAAATCGTATAAATTAGATATAATCAATTAGTTTACACTGCAAGACAGTGTATACTGAGATAATAATGAGGGAAATGTAACATTATTTTTCTAAAATTTTTATCAAATTCTAATCTTGAAAAATTTATCGGCAAAAAAGATGCACTCTTGAGACATTCATTGTAACTCCAGACAAGCTAGAGATGTGGTTATTTCACTGTCATGTAGTAAGTCATACAGATGCAGGAATAATTGGTCTATTAATAGTAGAAGAGTGAGCATCACCTTTTTTATTTTCTTGTAGAAAATTATTAAAATTATAATATTTGTGTCAAAAAATTAAAAATCATCTCTAAAAATAGACATAATGATTTAAAATCTATTAAAACAATTAATAAATGTGAAACACATATCGATGAAAATATGTGCACCTGTGGTAATAATTTTGCTTGTACTAGTTTCATTTTCAACAAATATTGTAAACGCAGAATCTGTACCGGAATGGGTAAAAAATAATGCGTTATGGTACGGTCAAGGAATTATTTCAGAGACGGAGTTTGTAAACGCAATCAAATTTTTGATTGAAAATGATATAATAGTAGTAGAAACCTCAGAAGATGAGTCGACTAAAATTCTAGATGCAACGATACTAATTCCTAATGCAAACTCAGATATAGCAAGTGCTGGATTTTACTTGCCATTAAATCTAGAAATTCCTACAGGGACATCAGTTACATGGACAAATGACGACTCTGTTCCCCATAACATCCAAAGTTTAGATGAATCTGGAAATGTGATTGACTGGTTTAACAGTCCTCCATTAAACACGGGAGATAAATTCGAATTTACTTTTGAAGAAGAGGGTGTTTATCATTACTATTGTTCATTCCATCCATGGAGAGTTGGAGTCGTAACTGTAAAGTAGCGTTGAACAAACTCTAATTCTATTTTTTGAATTGAATAAAATAAGAAGGAAATTGGAAATAACTATTTCTTTGACTTGTTAACAAATGCAGTCATGCGTTCTTCTCTATCAGGATGAGTGAAACAATTTCTCCAA
>CAZBBN010000250.1:0-2007 GCA_964490195.1 uncultured Nitrosopumilaceae archaeon | reverse complement strand
TACTGATTCAATTTCTACTCCACCTTCAGCAGACGCAATGATTGTATAGCATCTTTTTGAACGATTCAAAAATAGTGACAAATACAACTCCTTTTTGATATCTGCCATTTTTTCAAGTAAAATTGCTCTAGCTTTTTCTCCTTTGATTGTCAAGTCCATGACTTGAGGGTATTTTAGTTCAAATTCATCATCATTTTGACATTTTTGAATTCCACCAGCTTTTCCCCTACCGCCAACTGGCACCTGAATTTTAATTACAAATGGATATCCTAATTCTTTTGCATGCTTTCGCCCTTCCTCGATATTTGTTGATGAAATACTGTCAAGTAGATTAATCCCATATTCTCGAAATAATTCCTTTGCTTGAAATTCTAGTAATTGCATGCATGAATCATGAAATTTACGGTATTTATTAACTATGATGCTATTTTAATTGCTCTTCAAGAAAATCAATCATTTCTAAAAAGCGATCTTTACTTTTTCTCAATAATTCTTCCGGGTATTCTTCAATTGTAAATACAAACTGTTGATGAAAGCTTGGAACTAAGACTCCCCCTGACGTGACCATCTGTTCAATGATATGTCCTTTGGTAAGAGTACACACAATTTCTTCATAAGACTCATCTTCCTCTTCTAGAGTTTGTCTGTAGAGTACAATGGGCCTGTTTGTCTTTGCAACAATGTTTGAACCCTTTTCTAACAAATCTGATAGCTGCTGAATCTGCCAAGCATCTAAGCTAATCTGTTTTACCATGTTCTCATAAAGTGATTTTTCTATTTAACCGTGATAAAACAATGCATCTTCACAAATTGTCGTCAATTAAGTCACAAATTTGTAACATAAAATAAAGAAAATGATTTGGCCTTAAGCCATATCGAGTGCTCTAGAGTGTTTTCTTGTATGTGGTCTTTCACCAGAATACTTTCTTCTCATGTGTCCTGATGGTCTTCCATAGATTAGCTCTAGGAACCAAGACTCGTGTTCAATCTCTTCAGCTAAGATGTCTTTTGCAATGTCATATGTGGCAGGATCTTTACCTAAAGTCATTTTACAAATTTTATCCCAGTTGACAATTGCCCCTTGTTCTGCTTTAAGACATTTCTCTAGAATTGCTTTGTGATCTGTTGGATTTGGTGGAAGTTGTAAGAATTCACATCCAGAAATTTTGATAAATTCTGTTGCATCATTTGGGAGGGAACCTCCTAATTGATATATTCTCTCAAGACATGATTCAAAGTGGCTAAGATCTTCTAGTCTTGCATCTTCGATAATTCCCTTAAGTCCTTCTCCTTCCATGCCTGTACAATGTGCTCTAAGATTGGTAAAGTAATAGTATGCAGTAAATTCAACTGCGGCATTTTTGATTAATTCCTTTACCAATTCCTCCACATCAAGGCCGTTTTGTTTTAGAATATTAATTCCAACAACATTTGGTGTTTTTGATTCGGACATTTGATATTACAATTTTTGATTGTAATAAAAATATTACATACAATTTCAATATCTATTCTACAGATATTCTAATTTTTTGACCGTCAATGTCCTCCTCTTTGTATTCCTTACAGGATTCTGTAAAATTCACCTGTTTTACTCTGACTAAAAATGCCAATTCTTCTGCTTTGTTCCGAATCATTTCAAGTGACTCTTCATCCAAATCCAGAATTGATGCTATCTCTAAAATATCTGTAGGGTTGTATCCTCTCTCTTTTCTAAGAGTTTGAAGTCTTCTTGCAACATCTTTAATCAATCCTTTTGCCATCATCTCCTTGTTTCGCAATGTTGAAATGAATACAACATAACAGTCTCTTTTGGATACTGCAAAATTTTCACTTGCATCAAAATCTACAATATAGTCTTCTTTATCTAATGAAATGATTTCTCCATCAATATCAAAGTCATATTTTGAATTATCTCGTAATGACGAAATGATTTCTTCAGGATTTGTGTCTGCGAATTTTGAAACTAGTTTTCCCATGTGTTGTTTTGCCTTGGGCCCAATTCTTTTT
>CAZBBN010000249.1:0-2008 GCA_964490195.1 uncultured Nitrosopumilaceae archaeon | reverse complement strand
TACTTGTTTTTCCTGCCCTTTAATTTTAAATTCACAAACAAATCTATAATCAGAATAATTTAACATAACCACAAATATACTATGCATTTATTTTATTTAATAAAACTCCCAAATCAAATATTCTTTTTTATTTTATTAATAACTACATTTTATTCTCTCTTAAATTTTTGAAAAAGGATTTGAGAAATTTGCTAAATAGTTATTTTATTACTAGAAATTAAAAATGAACGAAATTAAATCTTCAGAACAATTTGAACAAAATGTTCTAAACTCTACCAATCCTGCCTTTGTTGACTTTTGGGCTGAGTGGAGTGGTCCTTGCAGATCTGTTTCGCCTGTTGCATATGA
The DNA here is from genome assembly GCA_964490195.1 of uncultured Nitrosopumilaceae archaeon. GTDB lineage: Archaea > Thermoproteota > Nitrososphaeria > Nitrososphaerales > Nitrosopumilaceae > Nitrosopumilus. The sequence goes on along the minus strand of CAZBBN010000249.1, from coordinate 1,660 downwards.
TCTTTCAAAGTAATATGATGTGCAAGTAAATTTTGTCAAGGTCAATGTTGATCAACACAATGATCTTGTACAAAAATATAATGTCTGCAGTATTCCAACCATTGCCATCTTCGAAGGTGGAATAATAATTACACAACAAGAAGGAGCTACTACAAAAGAATCATTCAAAACCATGATAGATGGTTCTATGAATTGATCTATTTTTATTTTTTCTACTACTCATATAATCTCTTAAAATACTCTCTAAGTGATTTTGACAAATTCTTATAAACACAATAACTGAACAACTTCATGACAAAAAGGAATCGAAAATCAAAACCTTCTGAAAATTCTAAAACTAAATTCATTACACTTGGAATTATTGGTGCAATAATTGTCGTAATTGTTTCTTATGGTGTTGTGAACCCTGATTCCTTCGTTGTTGGTAATTCTTTGGATAAACATTTGTCACTTGATCCAGACAATGGTTCACCTATTCTTGGTTCCCCTTCTGCTCCTGTAACTATTGTAGAATTTGGAGATTACCAGTGCCCATTTTGTCAAAAGTGGAATGTACAAACAAAACCTGCAATTGTGAAAAATCTTATTGAAACTGGAAAAGCCAATCTAATCTATGTGGATTTTGCAATAATTGGTCCTGACTCCATTAAAGCACATGCTGGAAGTTATTGTGCAGAAGAACAAGGATTGTATTGGCAATATCATGATTATATGTATGCAAATCAAGGACATGAAAACAATGGATGGGCAAATTCAAAGAATCTCAAATTATTAGTATCTGGTATTGGTGGTATGAATACAGATTCATTTGCTAAATGTCTTGATTCTGGAAAATACGAACAAAGAGTAATTGATAACAAAAAAATTGCAACTGATGCTGGTGCACGTTCTACTCCTTCATTTGTGATAGTTGGTCCTTCTGGCAATGCAGTGCCTATATCTGGTGCCCAACCATATTCTGTCTTCCAGAAAGCCGTAGAAGATATGCTTGTTTGATTTGAATATACATGACTGATAAAAGATTAAGTGATTTTAAAGAAAATTTTTCAGATTGGGACACATACTATAAGGAAAATAAAGTCGAAGACATGCCTTGGTATGAGAAGAATTTAGACCATGATTTAGAAAATAAAATAACATCAAAAAATCTTAACAAAGGAAAATTCTTGGATCTTGGTACTGGTCCGGGAACACAAGCAATACAGTTAGCAAAACGAAATTTCGAGGTAACTGCAACTGATATATCTCCAAACGCAATTACGAATGCTCAAAAACTATCACACAAAATCAATTTTTTAGTAGATGATATTTTAAATTCACAACTTTCAAACAATGAATTCGATTTTATTTTGGATAGGGGTATTTTTCATATATTTGATATTTCACAAAGACCTCAATATGTAAAACAAATCAAACGAATTTTAGATGATAATGGAATTTTATTTTTAAAATGTATGAGTGTAGATGAGAAAAACATACCTGATAATGACATGCCTCATAAATTATCAAAACAAGAAATAGTTGATTCTTTTAGTGATGGTTTTGAAATTGAAAGCATAGAACATAGTGTTTTTCATGGGGCTTTTGATATAAAACTAAAAGCACTGTTTGCAGTTTTGAAGAAAAAATCTATGTAATATTTTGCCAAAGAATAATAAAT
>CAZBBN010000248.1:0-2026 GCA_964490195.1 uncultured Nitrosopumilaceae archaeon | reverse complement strand
AAATTATCAAAAAGTTCTGACAAATTGCGTGAATATTGCAAAATTTAAAAAAGTTCCATCATTTTAGTTTTTGATGATGGAACTTTTTTTGTTTACTTAATTGGATTTTTGCACAATCAACGGGACTTGAATGTCGTTAACCTTTCCAGAATAAATAAATTTATCTTTTCGAGTTGAATCTTGACGTTTTCCTTTGTTGACAATCATTTTAAACATTTCTGGCAATGCCATATAAATTGTTAATATAGCACTAGGTTTTTCATGATAATAATCAATTGTATTATCATCACTAATAATACGCTGATTAATTCTACCGCCTTGTCCCATGGAAGCCTTATCAATATTTTTTAAATCTTGTTTATGATCTTCTAGAATATCAATAACATCACAAAAAGTAGGATTAGAATTAGTAAAAGATTTAGCATAGTAATTTGGAACTTTAGAACAATTTTCTAAATTATAAAAATCTTTCCCATAATCAGATCCACAAGCCCTTCCAAGAGATCGAACAATTTTTGGTTTAGGATTTTTAGGACCAAAAAATGCAAATCCTAAAGCATGTGAATCTTGCATGTATTTTGGTAATACATATTCATTTACAGCAAGACCAATACCCTGTTTAGTAACAATGAATTGATAGACTTTGCCATCATTGACATATCCATCAATCCATTTTTGTTTCGGCATTGATAAATAATTCTGCACATCTTCTTTAGACAATCCAATCTCTAAATCAGCAGGCTTGTTTGTAACAGGATTGAGTCTTTGAACAGAGACAATGATCGCACATTCATCATTGCCTCTAAAATCAAACCACATTGGATCACCTTCTTTGACTGGAATAAAAACTCCGTCTTTGCTCCATTCGTCAGGACAGTGATAATCTGCTACTTTATATTCAGCAAAATCTCCACAATCTGGTGGAAGATTATGAGTATTCTCATTGACCTGAATGGTTTTTGTTTTTTTAACTTTAGCTATAAATCCATTTTGATTCATTATTTTTCTCCTTAAAATGCTGTGTCCATTTTTCCTGTATAATGATCTTTTACAGCATTTGAAAAGACTTTTAGTTTTGGAAGTTTATCCTGATCTTCAAGTTTTTCATACAAAGCCGCTGCTTCTCCAAGTTCGTCAAAAAGATTAGGAATTGCATTGTTCGTGACATGGGCTGATTTGCACAATTGAGCCATCTCACGTTTACTTAATTGAGTAGTTTCGATTTGGGTTACATGCAACCTAATCAGAACACGATTTTTGTGAGAAACTCCGTTCCATTGAGTAGAACTTTTTGCGCAATATCCATCTACCAGTGCAACTCCTGGATAGAATGGAGATTCGTCTAATGGTTTGTCCAAGAAAATTCCAGGACGATATACCGTTACATGTTTTCCATTATCAAGTCTATGACTTTCAGCAGTTGGTTGTCTTTTGGCAATTTTTAGAAGTTTTAACGATACTTCAATATCAACTGATCCATCTTTCTTAAAAACAATACAAGGACGACCACGAGATCGTTTTCCGAGTATTTCAGCAACATCTATGGTTGTTTCGTCATAAGATTCCAAAAGTTCTTGATCTGTCCAATCAGACTTAGGACGATTAGAAGCAATTAGGTCTCTTAAAGCATTGGCAGTAGAATCTCCATTGCCAGTTGTCGCAATAGGTTGATCTACGTTTGTTTTTGCTCTTAGATGTGGCATTGCTAATCGAAGTATGCCAATTTTGGTATGTCCACCTTCAACGAAAGATGCACGAAGATCTCCAAATGGCAAAAACTCATCACTATCTAACAACGTCAGACTTGATTCGGATTCACCATCAGCTCCTAAATCTGCTAAGATATCTTTTACTTTAGATTCTTCGAGACGTATGGCTGTAGAAAAAGCCTTAATTCTCTTTTCGAACTCTGTTTTCCATATTGGGGTTTGCACATCAGACATGATATTCTCCTTCACTAACTCGAACACTCTCACGCTACTATTTTTTTAATCGCCGTAGGAAGCGATGGTTGAGCCACGTAGCT
>CAZBBN010000247.1:0-2043 GCA_964490195.1 uncultured Nitrosopumilaceae archaeon | reverse complement strand
ATCTACAATTTACAAATGTGAAGGACATGGACTTACTAGTGTAATTATCAATAAAGGAATTCTCAAAGCATTACCAAAACCAACCAAAGTTGGAGTTTTAGTTCATTTCTCAAGTAGTACATCATTATCATTGTCACCTAACCGAAAAATGCTAACCGGTACAGTAAAGGAAGCAGTAGCAATGGGGGCAGATGGAGTTTCATTACATATCAACATAGGAGGCAAGGAAGAACCAGAGATGCTAGAGCAGTTAGGAATTACTGCAGACCAATGTCACAGATGGGGAATGCCACTTTTAGCAATGATGTATCCAAGAGGCGAAAATATCAAAGACCCACATGATCCTGAAATTGTTGCACATGTTGCAAGGATTGGAGCAGAGTGCGGTGCAGATATTGTAAAAACACTTTACACAGGAGACATTGATTCGTTTGCAAAAATTGTAAAGAGCACGCCAGTTCCAATTGTAATTGCAGGCGGACCTAAAGCAAAAACAGATTTAGATATTCTTCAAATGACTGAAGATGCCATGACTGCAGGAGCTAAAGGAATCACATATGGTAGAAACATCTTTGCACATAAAACACCTGAAAAAATAGTTGAGGCATTAGCGGACATAATTTTTAGAAAAGTAACTGCAAAGGAAGCAATGAAGAAAATTGAGTAAGAATAGAGAATTAATTATTTCACCCAAAGTTTCACAAGCACAATTGGCCAAGTTTCTTCCACAATTAGAATCAGAAGGAATCAAGATGTTGTACATTGATCCAAAAAAACTTGGAAAGCAAAAAACAAAGATTCAAACAGTTTATTCGTCAAACACATCAAACTATGTAGTTCTTGAAAAAGAAGGAATGATAAAACCAAAAGGCAAGAAAGTTGGAATGAAATTTCAGGTATTGTCAAATTCAGATATCGAACATATTCTCACTGTTGCAAAGAAAGGATTAGACTTTGTGATTGTCGAGGTAAAAGATTGGAAGATCATTCCGCTAGAAAATATTATTGCTAAACTCCATAAAGTACACACGAAAATTTTTGCAATTGCAAAAACTCCTGAAGAAGTAAGAAAGATGTTTTCAATTTTGGAGGTGGGAGTAGATGGAGTAATTTTCAGCACAGATTCAATCAACGAGGTAAGAGAAGCAATGCTATACCTAGGAACCAGAAGTTTCGACATGAAGCCTGCAAAAATTATTGAGATTAAAGAAGTGGGCGATGGAGAACGAGTATGTGTGGATACTGCATCTATGCTTCATAAAGGAGAAGGCATGTTAATTGGGAGCAGATCAAACTTTTTGTTTCTTGTTCATAATGAATCAGTAGGATCATCATTTACATCACCTAGACCATTTAGAGTGAATGCAGGAGCAGTTCACTGCTACACATTATCACCAGATGGAACAACTAACTATCTCTCAGAAGTAGAAACAGGTTCTGAAGTTTTAATTCTAAATTCAAAAGGAAAAGCAAGAAGGGCAACTGTGGGAAGATCAAAAATAGAAAGAAGGCCAATGTTGATGATCAAGGCTTCTGCAGGAGGAGAGGTTGGAGGAATTATTGCACAAGATGCCGAAACAATTAGATTTGTAAAACCAAATGGGCAACTAGTATCAGTCACACACCTAAAAAAAGGAGACACAGTAATGGTCCATTCAAAGCCTGCAACAGGAAGACATTTCGGAATGGAAGTTTCAGATGAATACATATTAGAAAAATGAAATACAAAACTTGCGTATCAATTGCAGAAAAAACACCAAACAAGATTAAACAAACATTAAAAATTGCATTAAAGAAATCAGATTTTGCCGAAGTGAGATTTGATTTTTTAAAAATTGAACAAATTCCAGAAGCATTAGAATTAATCAAAAAAGATCTAAACAGAATTGTATGTACACTCAGACCAAAAACAGAAGGTGGAATGTTTTCTGGTGATGAAAAAGAGAGAATAGCAATTCTAAAACTTATTGCATAATATAATCCATTTTTGTTAGATGTAGAATTTAATACACTAAAGAAAAATACACAAGTAACAAAATATCA
>CAZBBN010000246.1:0-2046 GCA_964490195.1 uncultured Nitrosopumilaceae archaeon | reverse complement strand
AATGATTTCAAAAATTAATCTAATTGGATTTACAATTATTCTAGCTCTTGTAAGTGGAACTAGTAATAACATTACTTTTGATGGCTTGCCAACTGTTGAAAAAATATTTGCGCAAGAATCAAAACTTCCAGACTGGATTAAGAACATCTTTGTCTGGTATGGTCAAGATCAAATTTCTGAGAATGAGATTCTAAATGCGATAACATTCCTAGTTGAAAACAACATAATTGAGATTGAACAAAATATGATGCCAAGCTCAACGGATTCTTCAATGATGAACAGTGTAACAGGCAGTATGATGTATAACATGCCATTTAATCCCAAAATGCCAATTACAATTCCTGTGATTGACGGTTACTATGATGACAAGAAAGTCTTTTTCATCCACACTGAAATATCTGACCAAAAGATGGCAAACATGATGAGTATGATGGTTAACTTTCCAACTATTCATGTATCTGATCTAGAAAACATACCTGCAGAAGATCTTGGAAAGTTCTACGTGTTTACTAATGGAATTCCAGGAACTGGTCCGTATGGTGGAGGACCATTCATGTTTCAGATAGACATCTTTGATACAGTTCCAGGTCAGGATGAATATAGTGAATTCAGAGTACCACAACTTGTTACTTGGAATGAAAACTCCTCACCTAGATTATTGACATCAGTTGATGAACTTTTACAAGCAGAAACAGATGGTGAGCTATCCATACAATCAGCAGATTTTGTTGTGCATTTGCCTGTGATCAGTTGGGACTCTGACACTAAAAAACAAACAGAATACATTGCAAAACCATTTGTTACAATGCCAAAGTTTGATGCGCAAGTCATTAACATTGATGAGGATAATTACACTGTTACATTACAATTTCATCCAACAGGTTCTATGGACATGATGAACTAATGCATGAACAAGCTCTAAGTCTGGTTTTCTCAGATAAGCGTTTCATTGTATTGTCTGTAGTTATTTTTATTGGGATGCTAGTACCACTGTCTATCTTTTCAGGATATATTTTCCTAGAACCATATTTGGTATTTTATGTGGCAGGTTCTATTGTATTTAATTTTACATTGCTTGTTATAATTTCAGTACTTACTGGATTGGTTAGCAGTATGGGAATTTACAGAATTAAAATACTAAAAATAAAATCAAGAAAGGCAAACTCTGGAGTATATGGATCACTTTTAGGTGCAGGAGCTGGAGCATGTGGTTGTCTTTCCATGAACACTGTTTTTCTCTCGGTATTCGGAGCTGTAGGAAGTACATTTGCCATATTTTCAAGTACGTATGAGATACCACTTCGTTTGGTATCTATTGCAATTCTAGGAATTACATATGTTGCCATGGCAAAGGGCATAAGTGCTGACTGTAAAATAAAAATTAATGAAGACATGAATTGATTTTAATGAACTCGAAAAATGCTAATTTTCATTAAAATATTCTAATACTTCATAGTTACTATAATCAACAATGAAATCCACTTGCCCTCTTCATAGGGATGTGGAACTTATACATACAGAATTACTAGAGGGTGAAAATAAAGACTATTGTCCAAAATGTCAAGATTTGTTTGGAGGAAAAATTTGAGACTAACATTAAATATTTTATCTTGGAAAATAAAACATCACAGAGACACCAATCAAAACAACTACTGAGCCAATCATCTCAAATCTATCTGGTTTTTTCTTATCAATCCAATATCCCCAAATTATTGATGATACAACAAAAATTCCCCCATAGGTGGCATAGACCTTGCCAAAATCTGCAGGCTGCAAAGTCATGATGATTCCATAAGAAAATAGAATTAATGCTCCAACCAAACCAAAAATCTTTGTTTTATGATCTTTCAACCATTTCCATACAAGATAACCTCCACCAATTTCTAGCAGTGCTGCAAAAAAGAATATGCCAAGAGTAGTTGTTACTTCGACCAAACCTTCTCACCTTTTCTCGGATAGTAAAAAATTATCAAAACCCCAATTACTGCAATTATTGTTCCAATAATGTCATAGTTGTCAGGACTTACTCCATCTATCAACCACCCC
>CAZBBN010000245.1:0-2059 GCA_964490195.1 uncultured Nitrosopumilaceae archaeon | reverse complement strand
AGAATTTCTTTTGAACTTGAGTATATCTAGATTTTAAGAAAGTTTTCTGTATTTTGAAAATCAGTCTCTTTCAATTTATAACGGACTTTATGACACATTGAGTTTTTCAGAAGAGTCCAGAATTTAATGATCTCATTCTTGGAATTTTTCTAAATCAAACCCCTTTTTCAATCAAATTTTATTTTCATCAATATGGCAATCCTTCAGTAAGTGGAGAGTTTACCGAGTCTAGATTCTCAGTATTAATCCACCCATAAAGTTCTTTATCGAGTTTCTGTTTTGTCCAGATCACAGCATTTCGGATGATGTTGATATTTCTTGCAAGTTCATTTTTTGAAAGGGTGTCATAGTGTATCGGATGACACACTTCAATCAAATCAGGACTCTGAAAATTTGGTCGGAAAAAATAATCCAATCCAATCTCCAGATATCTCATAGATACTTCATAGAACAGTTCGCGAATTATGGAATTTTTAAGAATCTTTTCTTTGTCTTTTCCTAGAATAAAACTACTTGTAACAACAATGGAATCCCGTCTGTTTTTTAATTTTAGTACGTAAACCTGATGATTGTCTGTAGGAAAAGACCATCCAAAATCCGTATTCATCAGTCCTGCATTATCAATAACATATCCATCATCTTCAAGCCATTCTTTTACCATCTCTCCTATTTGGATAGGAGACATGCGAAGAATTTCTTCCATTATCTCAATCTAGCTGCACTATTGTAACAATGATACTAGGGATTGTAGGTTCTCCATCAGGTTCTATTGCTTCTATCCCTATTCCTTCATTTTCAGTTTCACCTGACATCATGATATTCAAAGTATCTCCTCGGTTAAGGGGTGTTACCATGTTTAGCGGGATAACATCTTTTTCTTGAGAATCTGTCAACACTCGTCGAACATTAGAATATGGAACATCTACATTATTTACCCTAACCCAAAAATCAATCCAGCGATTTCTCGTACCCTTTGTTTTACCAACTTGAGGAGCTGCAATTATTAGATACATGCCTGATTGTTTGACCATGATGTCTCCTTTCTCAAAGTCAATTGTATGTACTCCGCCAGCTATGTCTTCTTGAATGTCCATTATAATTTCTACGGGTTTTAAACTGTTAATTCTTTGAGATTTCGTAGATGCCAATTGTCCAAATGCTTTTCTATAATCTCCTCGAGATGTTGCTTGACTCTTTTCTAACATTCTAGTTTGTCATCTCCTTTAGAAGTGGTTCTGAAATGTTACTTGTAGTTATTGATTCAGTTTCTAACACATCATGGTTGCCGTTCTTGATTTCGTTGAATAAATGAGATTCTACGGTATAGGTGCTAAGTTTTTCAATTATGTATCGGATCTTCTTTTTACTTGTTTGGTATTTTGGTAAAGTCATTACTCCATCTAGTGTTTCAATTGAATATATCTCACTAAGATATGTGCAAACTCCTTCAATTTGATTTGCAACATCTGGTTCTAACACATCATTTGCAGCTAGTAGATTGTTTCTAATGGAATTTATAATGCGTGCCACCCTTTCTTCCTCACCTTTGATTTCGCCTATAATGATGCTTCGGCTCAATTCTCTTTTTTCTCTGTTTGTTTCTCTTGACATAGTTTCATTAAAATTAAAAGTTGATTTGTTTACCTGGCCCATTACATGAAGCAATGTATTGAATAAATTCTTTAAATTAAAAACTGCAAAATCCTTACGCTGATTGCGTTGTACTTCTTGCATCACCACTATTTCTTGAATGGCTTTAGCGTTGTGTTCTAGTTTTTGGTTACTACGATGTGCTAAAATATGTAAAAATACTGCCAAGATTGCACCTATAGCAACATCGCCAATAATTAGATGCATCCATCCTCCAAGTTCACATCCTTCTTTGATTTCAAACATTCCACATCCGGGGATTCCTGTTGCACCAAAAGTAGAATGAACTAATGAAGTACTCATAACAAAGGTTGCAAAAAATAGTAACAAAGAAAATCTATAATGACTTGTTGCAAGAATATCTATTCTATTTATCAACAAATACTCCTAGTGGAATAATTGCTGAAAT
>CAZBBN010000244.1:0-2066 GCA_964490195.1 uncultured Nitrosopumilaceae archaeon | reverse complement strand
GCATACATCTCTTTCTGCATGCAATCAAGATACACCATGTGGCTCAACATGATACAACGACGTGTTGAATGCCGGCGTTCTCAACCTCTTTTTGGAGGATTTCAAGAGGTCTGTGATGTTCAAGCAATCCTAAAGACCGAATCGGTGCGATGTGGAGGGATCAACATACCAGACATTGTTATTAGATACAGTATGATTTTGATAGACTTGGCAATGTAGTTGTGCTTTACTTTGAGTTGTGGTGTGCTCGCTTTCATCCCGACTCTGAAGAGTTCAGGCTTTCCCGCTTGTATCTGTAAACTACTAGTATTGTATTATCATAATGTATGAGCCGAACTCTAACCCGATACATTATTTCAAACTCCGATGATACTAATCTAAAACCATCAAAAACAACCAAAACAAAAGCAAGTTGAAATGATCCTGTTCTTGTTTTGAACTTTTGAGATTATATTCAAAACTTCATAAAGTCTATTTTTTACTCAAAACCTAATGGTACTATCTATGAACTTTGTAGTTTTAGGCAAGCAAGATATTGCAGCTGAATTTGGAAAAAAAGGAACGGTAACTGATATTTCACTTTATGATAGAAAAGAGTCCGATATAATAAAAACTTGGGTCACTCCAAGTGGATTTCCAGAAAAAATTCAGCCACTATTTCAGGCAATCAATTTAGCAGAATATGTAATACTTTTAGTGGATAAATTAGATAAATTTACTGGAGAACAAATAATTGCATTAGACTCTTTAAAAAAAGAAAAAGGTATTCTATCCCATACATTTGACGTAGATGAATCAAAGTTGAATGCAATGATCAAAGGAACAGTAGTTGAAAATTACAGAAAAGTTGATCAGGAGAAAATCAAAGAAGAAATGGATAAACTAGAGCCTATTTCTAATGATGAGCCATCTGAGATGGTGATTGATCATTGTTTTGATGTAAAAGGTGTTGGGACTGTAATTTTAGGTAAAGTAACACATGGAAAAATAAAACAATATGATAACTTGAAACTATACCCTGCAGGAATTGATGTGTTGATAAAATCAATCCAAATGCACGATGATCCTGTTGAAGAATCTATCTGTCCTGCAAGAGTGGGACTTGCAGTAAAGGGCGCAAAACCTGACGAGGTTGGACGTGGTGATGTGATTTCTCAAGAAGGTGTTGTAGATGTAAAAACTGAGATTGAACTTGATTTTCATAAAAGCCCATTTTACAAAAATGAGATTGCAGAAAATCAGGGTTGCTTAATTAGTGTTGGACTGCAAATAAAGGCTGCAAAATTCACATCTATTTCTCCTCTGAAACTAACATTTGAAAAACCAATTGTATGCAAAAAAGGTCAAATCACTGTAATCTTAAAACCTGAATCCACCACAATTAGAATTCTTGGAAGCGGCGCAATTCAATAGACTCATTTAATTAAATCACAATTAATAATTAATTATGCGAGGATTGATGATAGGGAGGTTTCAGCCTTTTCATTTGGGACATTTAGATTTGGCAAAACAAATTCTCGATGAATGTGATGATGTGATAATTGCAATTACTAGTTCTCAGTTTAATTATTTGGAAAAAGATCCTTTTACAGCAGGTGAACGAATCGAAATGATTCATAATTCTCTAAAGGAATCCCTCCTTGATCTGTCAAGATGTTTTGTTGTATCTGTAGAAAATCAATTCAACATATCTACATGGGCATCATATCTAAAATCTGCATTACCGCATTTTGATAAAGTGTATAGCGGGAACAATTATGTTTCAATGTTATTGGGGGATTCTGGTATCGACGTTGTTACTCCTGTGTTTTTAGATAGAACTCAATTCAATGCAACTAAAATTCGATCAATGATTATTTCTGAAGAAAACTGGAAGGATTATGTTCCTAATTCTGTTTATCAATTTCTGACAAAAATTAATGCAAAAAACAGACTTGCAATAATTTCTAAATCTGATACAAATCCTACTGAATACTAATGGAACCCGTCCGAGCTTGTCCTATTCTTCCCAAATGTATATCTAAGAGTGTTATTCGTCTAGACTACGAAAAGGTCAGAACTTAATA
>CAZBBN010000243.1:0-2098 GCA_964490195.1 uncultured Nitrosopumilaceae archaeon | reverse complement strand
ACCACAAACAAGATGTTGACAATTCTTAAAAAATCAAATGGTTGCATTGTGTGGGGCGGGGCAATTGAATTGGCCCCCGCAGATGACCTATTTGTAAAAACTGAGTTTTCTCTCCATATTGATCCTTTGCTTTTACCTTCTATCATGAGTAAAAAGAAAGCAGTTGGCGCAACTCATCTGGTTGTAGATATTCCTACTGGAAGGGGTGCAAAAATGAAAACATCTGGAGAAGCAGATCTTCTTGCAAGAGACATCATTGAGCTTAGTGGTAGATTGGGAATTCATACTCATTGTGTTTTGACTTATGGAGAGCAACCAATTGGAAATACTGTTGGTCCTGCATTAGAAGCAAAAGAAGCTCTAGAGGTTTTGATGAATCAAAAACATGTTCCTGATCTCATAGATAAAACTTGTAACATAGCTGGAAGTATGTTTGAATTACTAGGTAAAAAAAATGGCTATTCTCTTGCAAAAAAAATCCTAGAATCCGGCAAAGCAGAACAAAAAATGCGAGAGATGATCAAAGCGCAAGGTGGAAATCCATCAATACTTCCAGAAGAAATTCTAATTGGAAAATTCTTGTTGCCTATACATTCAGAAAAATCAGGACAAGTATTATGGATGGAAAATAAAATCATTGTAGACATTGGACGTGCAGCTGGTGCTCCAAAAGATAAAGGTGCAGGAATTATTTTTAATAAAAAAATTGGAGATAGTGTGGAAAAAGGTGAATTGCTGTTTACAGTGTATGCAGAACAATCTTATAAAATTGACAGAGTAAAATACATTCTTTCCACTCAGTCGTTATTAGGAGTAGGTAAAAAATCAGATATGTTGATCCATACAATAACGGAATTCCCAGTAGTTGAAAGAACATTTGTAATCGATAGGTAATTCAAAACTGAACGTTTTAAAAATTATGAATTCCAGTTCTTGATGGTCTTTGAAATAATTTCCGACAAATCAATTTGAGAAAAACTTCCCTCAATTGAATTTGTTCCTATGATTTTTGAGACTCCTGCTTTTTTGATTTTCTTTTTAGAATCACCCACAAAAACAGGATGGGTGCAAACTACATACATATTTCTAAAATTTTCTTTTTTAAGGAATTTAATTGCCTTTAGAATGCTTCCACCAGAGGATACCATGTCATCAAATAATATTAAATCACCACCTTTGGAAAATTTTGGTAAGGGGGATTTAATCACTAGTTTACCTGTTTTTCTATCTCTTTGTTTGTTTAGTGCGATGCAAGTCGTATTGAGTGATTTTGCAAATCTCTCTGCATTAGATTTCCAAAACATGTCTGGAGATACTACAAGAGGATTTTTCAAATGATATTTTTTGAAATACTCTGCAAACAATGAAACTGCAGAGATATTTTTTATAGGTAATTTGAAAAAATTAAGAGCGTTTGGACTATGAAAATCAACCACGATCAATCGTGTTGCACCAACAGCTTTGAACAATTTGGCAATGACTGAAATTGTTATAATTTCACCTTTGAGAAATTCTTTGTCTTGTTTAGCATACCCCATATATGGAATTACAGCAATCACATCTGATGACATTTCGCGTGATTTTGAAATTAATGATAAAGCATGAACAAGATTAGAATCTACAGGAGGACCTGTGGAAGATACTACAATAATTGTACCTTTCTTAATATTTCCTGATACGGTAAGTTTACTTTCTCCATCAGGAAAAACTTTCAATGTTGTTTTCAAATATGTTGCATGTAGTTTTTTTGCAATCTTTTTAGCTAAACTTTTAGAAGTCGGGCTTCCAATAACGAACCAGTTATCCATCAATGTTAACTGATTTTACTTTTTATTATATTCTTTAAATCTGCGACATATGATAAATGTCGATATTAATTTTTAATCATACCTTTTTATGATTTCCAAGAAAACATAAAATACAATATTCATAACAAACATTTGATATCTTTCTATTACGGCCCTATTTCCAATGTCATTTTTTGTAATTTCTTTCCAATCCTTTTGTAATAATCGTGATAAACCAACTGACATACTCCACTATCTAAAGCATAGCGGGTTCTACTTTTCATTCGGTTCCGTCCTCATCTGTTGCCATC
>CAZBBN010000242.1:0-2101 GCA_964490195.1 uncultured Nitrosopumilaceae archaeon | reverse complement strand
TCGCAATTCCTTCAACACTTCCCTTTGCTTTCCATAATCGGGGCGTGATTATTTTTGGGATTACAACTACTGCCACTACAAGCATTATTGCAAAGAATCCTAATACTTGTAAAATCGTAATTACAATTTCGCTAATGTCGATATTGTCTATTCCTCCGTCTGATCCTGCAATGGATGTTACTACTGATAACACTGCAATTGCTAAAATATCGTCTACTACTGCTGCACCAATGATGAGTCTTGCTTCGGGTGTTTTTATTTTACCAAATTCGCTTAGAACTTGAATTGATATTGCGATACTTGTAGCTGTTAATGCTGTTGCAATTAACATGGATTGTAATGCGTCAAATCCAAACATTTGAAAAACTACAAGACCTGCAAAGAATGGAACTACTACCCCGAGTGTACCCACAGTAAAAGATGCTTTTCCTCCTTTAAGGAATTCTTTTGGTGTCATCTCAAGTCCGGCCATAAACAAAATTACAATTGCACCCATCTCTCCAAGTATTCTTATCTCATCGTTGATCTGTAGCAACTGTTTTCCATCTACAACAAAAAATGCCCCTAATGCAAATGGGCCTACTATCATTCCTGCCAAAAGTTCCCCTAAAACAATTGGAAGTTTTAATCTAAGAAAAAGTTCTGCCATTAGTTTAGCTGCAAAAAGAAGAATTCCTATACCGATAATTGTTTCAATTAAATGAGCTTCTACCATTTTCCTCTTACTGAATTTAAGAAATCTGTAATATAAGGTAAATTAGGTTGAAAATAATTTTGTTGTCGTTAAATTAAGCAATTTTTATCGAGTTTACAAAAACTCCTTTCTTTGAAATAATTTGTCCTATTTCTCTGCTTGATATCTTGTGTTTTTTGAATATTGATTTGATTCGTGTTGCTTGGTCTTTTGGTGCCACCACACAGAATCCTACGCCCATGTTGAATGTCTTGTACATCTCTTCTGGTTTTACTCCTTGCTCTTCAATTAATCCCATGATTGGTGGAATTTTAGGTAAAGAGTCAATCTCATATCCTATCTTTTTGAGGCGTAATAGTTTGGTAAATGCCCCTCCTGTTATGTGGGCAAGACCGTTTACTTTGCATTTTTGAATTATTTCCAATACTGGATTTGTATAAATTTCCGTGGGTTTTAGCAATGTATCTCCTATTGTTCCTATACCTTTGACTTTGTCCTTAACAGAATATTTTCCCAGAATTGCTTTTCTTGCAAGTGAATATCCATTTGAATGAATTCCAGTACTGTTTGCACCAATAATCACATCCCCTGATTTTATTTTATTTCCAAGAACCAAGTTTTCTCTCTCTACTAGTCCTACCACCATTCCTGCTAAATCAAATGCAAATCCCTTCCCTTCAATAACATCTGGCATAATTGCAGTCTCTCCTCCTACAATTGGCATTGAAGATTTCTTTGCACCTGTTACTAATCCTTCTACGATTTTTTTGAATATCTGTTGATCATTTTTATTTGCAGCAATATAGTCTACAAACGAAATCGGTGTCGCACCAATACATATTATATCATTAACATTCATTGCAACACAATCAATTCCTATTGTGTTGTATTTTTTCATCATGTTTGCAATTACTACTTTAGTTCCTACTCCGTCTGTATGTGTGGCCAAAAGTTTCCCATCTGGAATCTCTACAATTCCTGCATAATGTCCAAACCCCTGTGTTATCTTTGCTTTTTTCTGAAGTTTGTGAGTTGATGTAATTAATTTGCCAATTGCCATTTGGCTTTGTTTAATTTTAGGAATGTCTATCCCTGCTTTTTTGTAGGTTAGAATCATACTCTGATGCGCATCTGCTGTGAATAAAAGAATTTGCCTATGGTTTCGATCACATATACATTCCAGCTATCTCTTCTCTATGCTCTACGTATTTTTGAGATAATTCACTGAATTCTGATTTAATCCTATCTTTGTCTTCTTGAAGCTCTGTTGTGTCTATTTTCATTTCATAGAATCTATTTAGTGCCTCAATCAAAGTTGCAGCAGCAGAAGAATCTGGCGCCGCCTTATTTGCTTTTGCCAATAGAGTCAAACCCTGAATTTCTCTTACTAAACATTCGTTTAGTATT
>CAZBBN010000241.1:0-2116 GCA_964490195.1 uncultured Nitrosopumilaceae archaeon | reverse complement strand
TTGGATCTTTCTAAGTGTTAAAAAAATAAATTAAAAAAATTATTGTGCTTCCATTCTAGCAAGCCAATCGTTATCATTGTCATCTTTTGAAGTTTCTGAGGTCACCTGTTGGGGTGGTTCTGGAAATACAAATGTTACTTCAGATTCAGTTGGAGATTCCGGTATTGGTAGAACTCCAGCTTCAGTTGGTTCTGAAGGTGTTATTATTGGTTCGGTTGGTGCTTCTGGAAGAATTGTCTGAACTACTTGTTGTTCAGGAGTCTCCAGATATGAAACGGCAGATTCTTGGATGTCTGGTGTCGAAGGGATAGTCATCTCATGCACTTCCAGTTCAAGATCAGTAATTCTACTCTTTACATTTGCGATTTCAGCTGTTTCGTGAGTTACATGTTCAATAATTTCAGTTGTACATGATTTCACTGTCTCAAATGTTGCATCAGAGATTTCATTGCTCTTGAATTGTACTTTTGCATCAAAGAATAACATTTTTGCAGACTTCATTTGTTCATCTAACTCTGTCAATCTTGCCTCAAGTTTGGCTTTGATTTCATGTTCTGTTTCATCTAATGATGAAAGTTTTGACTTGTATTTTTCATGAATGATTTCCGCATCCACTTTCATGTCATCATTTTCAGAAACAATATCAATCAATGCCTTTAGACGACGTATAGTTAGTTGTTTTTCACGAATGAGTCTTTGAGAGTCAAGTCTCCATTTTGGAATAAAAATAACAACATCACCTTGTACCACAAGCTGCTCATATTGGATTTGCTGTAATCCTTGAGAGCCGCAGTCAATGCCAACAGATTGAATACTTCCGTCAATGTCAGTTATTGTTCCAACGACTTTACCCATGAATGTTCCGTACATGTCTTTGACGTTTTTACCGATAATTTCGATATCGTCGTGGGTCATGTGAGGTTATTCAGGGATTTGTATAACCGACAAAGTGTAAGTAATGTTTTTGATTTTGGTAAGATTAAATTCACTAACTTTCATCGAGTGCTTCTCAGTAATTTTAAAATTTAGATAGTAAAAAGTAGCCACATGATTCAGAGAGAAGAACTTGAACAAATTTTGAATTTTGTTGCAAACAGATGGATTGAAACGACAAAAGATCCAAACAACAAATCTATGGAAAATCTACCAAATGATTTCTGGATGAATTCAATTGGTGGGAAAACAGCTAAAAATGGTTTCTGGGTTACAACATTGATGTATACAGAAAATGAAGCTGATGCAGCATCTTTCAAAGAAGTATTGCTAAGATGGCAAGCAAAAGGTCAAGATAAAAACAGAGACAAAGGTCCCGATCTAATTCAAATTGGAAAAAAGAAATAGACTATTAATAATTGAATTTCCAGAGATCGGTATTGTCAGAATTTTCAACTAGTGAAAAAAAGATTTTATCAGATCACTTTTCAAATACAGAAGGCAATGTCTTTGCAATAATTACTCCAAGACAAGTAGATCGTGGAGCATTGATGTCAAGGTACAGTAGAACAGACAAAAGCATGCGAAGAATATTTCTTGATGAGTTTTTAAAAAACAAAAATAGAGGAGAGGAGTTTTACAACAGAGTACTTTTAGAATATGGCGATGATTCTGTTGCAGAGTTAGGAGAAGCACAAATTGCAATTGAGGGATTATCAAACATTGCAGTGAAAAAAATCGAAGATAGGAGAATCGGATTATCATATTTAGAAAAGTCATCAAGATATGTGGCATGGAATAAAAAAGAAAAAGGAAAATACAGATTTTACAGAGACCCTCAAATTATAAAATCAAAATTCGCAGACATGTATGAAGAAACATGTAATTTTTCATTTGATGTTTATTCAAAAAATATAGAACCAATGATAAATTATGTTAGAGAGAAATACCCAATAGAAAAATATAGTTTTAAAGATTCAACAGATGAAAAAGAAAAGTTATTTTCTAAATTAAAAAATGAAACCGATATAAAATCAGCAAATATGATTTACAAAGGTTCAACCAAAGCAAAAGCACTAGATATTCTCAGAGGGCTACTTCCAGCAGCAACCCTTACAAATGTTGGAATTACAGGAAATGGTCGTGCGTTTGAATACTTGCTAACAGTTTTAGGCTCATCGGA
>CAZBBN010000240.1:0-2124 GCA_964490195.1 uncultured Nitrosopumilaceae archaeon | reverse complement strand
GAGCAGTTATTGCATCTCTAATAATTTGGGGAACACAAAACAAACAACTAATCAAAGAAGAATTAGACAAGACTGAATCATTTCATCATGGTAAATTTATGTCAGTTACTGGATTGGGTCTAGCTTTAGTTTTTATCTCTAATATTTTGATGATTGCAGTACAAACTGTCAGATTAGGAGCTTCGCCCATAGATACAATTCAAACTAGTTTTGGTACCATATGGATATTAAGAATGGTCATCACAGTAATTTTACTAGGCATTTGGTTTGGATTAAATAGAAAGAAAATCCTATCAAAGAAAAATCAAATTCCAATACTTATATCCATGCTTGCATTAATTGGAACTTCAAGTTTAATTGGACATGGTGCAGCTAGTGGAGAAACACCAGCGCTTGTTTTAGACTACATCCATAATTTAGTTTCTGCAATATGGATAGGTGGAATATTTTATTTTGTGTTTACATTATTGCCTACATTTTCGCAATTAAAAGAATCAAAACGAGAAAAGATGAGCCTAGTAGTAATTCCAAGATTCTCAATTGCATTTATCATCGCAATAGGAGTAGTGATAATTACAGGACCAACACTAATGTGGTTTCTAGAAAGTGATGTAGGGTTAATTGTTGAATCAATTTATGGTCAATTAATTATTCTAAAAATTACCATTGCTGCAATAATGATTGGATTGGGAGGATTTTTCCAATTCAAGGTACAGAAAAATGCTGAAAAGAATCTAATATCAGGAAAAATTTCCGTACATAAAAAACTAAAAAAATCACTCAAAGTCGAAATAACATTAGGAATTATTCTGTTAGGAGTAGTTGCTTTGCTAACTAATGGGACACTACCAGCAGGGGAAATACAAAAAGTTGATGCACAAGAAATTACATATAGATTTCAAGCTGTAGAATTTACTGAAAATGCAAAATTTGATATTGAAATTTCACCGTTTTCAAGTGGAGCAAATACTATTCTAGTTAAAGTAAGTGACTTTGACAATAAGCCGCTTTATGATTTGAATCAGATTAAAGTAAAAGTATCAAATCCAATAAGAAATATTGCTCCAATCGAAGTTCCAATGCAAATTATAAAACAAAATGAAGATGAACCATTAGAATTTCAAGGAGATCTAACATTCGGATTTTCTGGAGAATGGCAAGTGGAAATTGAAGCTCAAAGAACTGAAAATGCTAGTGAAACAAAAATAATGAATTTACTTGTAAAACCAAGACTCGCAGACATACAAACCCAAATTATAGAATATGAATTACCAGAAGATGCAAAACCTCTTTTCCCATTGTACGATGGAAAAAATTCCATTTGGATTAGTGATCCATCAGCTCCTCGTTTGTGGCAATTTTCACTAGATACGAAAAAGTTTTCATCGTATACATTTGATGGATTAACTACAACATTTCTTACGCAGGATAATAAAGGAAATATTTGGTTTGCAGATACTCCCAGAAATCAGATAGGATTCATCGATCCAGATAGTAAACAAATAACAACAAAAACTATTCCAAAATTCGATCCAGTAATATCAGATAACACTCCAATATTTATTCAGGCAGATTTTGATGGAAATATTTGGATTTCAATTGTTAACAAGGATAGGATTGTAAAATACATACCAGAACTTGATAAATTTGAAGAAATCATTTTGCCAGACAAAGAATCACTGCCATTTGCGTTAGCAGTGAATCAAGATGGGAAGATATGGTATTCTGCCTCAGGTACAGGAAAGATAGGATTCATCGATCCAAAAGATAATCAAATTACTCAATTCTCAAGAGAAGCACCACTAGAGTCTCCTGAATATTTGATTTTTGATGATGATGGGAATCTATGGATAGCAGAGCACACAGGTTTGGCCATAACTAAATTCAACCCCGTTTTGGAGACATTTGATAAAATTTCAGTACCAGATGATGAAGCATTACCATTTGGAATGACATTTGATAAATATAGAAATATTTGGTTTGCACAACATACAGTAGATAACATTGGAGTTTATGATCCAAATAATAAAAATCTAATAGAAGTTCCAGTTCCAACTGAATCATCATTTATTCAATTTATGACATCAGATGGGAATGATAATGTGTGGTTTGTCGAACAACAAT
>CAZBBN010000239.1:0-2177 GCA_964490195.1 uncultured Nitrosopumilaceae archaeon | reverse complement strand
AAATTAATAATTCCACAAACAATTTCACTAATTCTGTCATACCTACATAATTTGTGCCTAAACATGTCTGAACTTATTCTGAATCTTTTGATTTGTGCAATGATGTGCTCTACCTTGATTCTAATTTTAGCTTGAGCCTCGTTCCATTCTTTCTGGGAATCAGTTAATTGCATTTCTTTCTTTTTCTTATATGATAAAACACTGATTTTGTCTGGAAAGTCTTTTTGCACTCCAAGATATCCAAGATCATAAAAATTCATCAACTGGTATGGTAGAATCGAATGTTTTGATTTGTATATTTTATAATCATGGTGACTTCCTAGTGAATGTGTATATTTGTGGATTATTTCATCATCAAGATTAACTGGTGGTTGGGCATAATTCATTTCAAAAAAACGGACTGCATCTAAACTTAATTGCACAGCATTTTATTTACAATTCTTGGGTTTTCCCGCTCACATCTATAAAGTACCATATTAAAAAATAGTTTAGGAGAAGTATATCAATTCCCACACCTAAAAAACCCAAATAAAATACACGACATTTTTTGGGCAAATACATCAAAATTGCTCATGGTTTTACTAACTAAGAAAACATTAGATGAGATTATCACATATCTGGAAAAATCAATAACCCCTCTGGCAAAAGAAGCATTCAAAAATTTAGTAATTGAAGGAGAATTTCAGAGAATAGAGAGTTTTCTGGAAAATCAATTCGAATTAAGACTAGAGAATTTGTTTGAAGCAAAAAAAGTATTCAGCACTTGGAATCAGGAAGAAAAATCAAATTATTCAGAGAAAGCAAAAGATTTTTGAACAGATTTCCAAACAACATAGAATCTAAAGAAATGCATCAAGCCCTGTTTTTTGGGATTCAGTTTCATGATTTTTTTCTAATACTTTGGTCATTTTATCACCCATGGATTTTGCTGCAATCATTTTTCTTTTTCCAATCCAATAGTATGTTTCATCAATCGTGTTTTTAGCAATAAGTACTACTAGTTTGCCAGTATCTTTTCTTCCAGTTCTCCCTCTTCTTTGAATGAATCTAATTGAACTTGGAACATTATCATAAAAGATCACTTGATTAACTTCAGCAATATCTAGACCTTCCTCACCAACACGTGTTGCAACTAATACCTGAAACTCACCATTCCTGAATTTCTGTACCGTTTCAATCTGTTTTTTTTGTTTCAAACCAGCATCACCAGATTTTCCAATTAGGATTCCAGCAGATATTCCCATCTCAGTTAATTTATTGAAAATCAAATCAACTGAATCGCGATAGCTTGTAAATATCAGAGCTTTGCCAGGAACAGATTCTAAGATTTCTTTGAGTTTTGGAATTTTGGAATGCTCAATTCCTCGTGATTGAGCTTCCTTTGCAAGATGGATTGCCCTTGTAAAATTAGGATCAACCTCAAAAAGTTCTTTGATTCCCACACCTTTTTTTGCCTGTGCACGCTCGCAGAATTTTAGAAAAGGTGTAATTCCATGAGATTCTAGTATGTTAAGGGCATAATGAATTCTAATTCCAGTGAAAAGAGGTTTTGCTGAACGTCTATTCTGATTTAACACAAATTGTCTAATTCTCAGCAGTGCAGAAAGAGATTGTTGTTCTGCCATACGAATACCATTTTTTCTCAAAGCCTCATATCTTTCATCTAATGCTAATTTCAATAAAGTTTGAATTGATTTTAATTCAGGAGGAAGTTCTATGTTAATCCATTCAGTATGAGTTTCTTGTGTGTAAGGTTTTACATCAGGACTGTCCTCTCCCCTTTCAGCTACACTTGAAATTCTAAGCTTTGTTAGAATTTCGGTTGCTTTTTCTTTTTCACTGGGAAGAGTAGCTGTCATTCCAAGAATTCTTGCCGAAGAATTCTCAAAACTTTGTGCAATTCCAGAATATGCATAATCACCAGCTGTTCTGTGAACTTCATCAAAGATTACAAGACTAAATTGATCAGGAGAAATAATTCCTCTATTCAAATCATTTCTAGCAATTTCAGGAGTGGCACAAATAACACTATTGTTCCACAGTTTAGTTCGTTTTTGAATTGGGTCTTCACCGGTTATTAATGAAATATCATCCAAAGTAAGATTTTCCTTCAAGAAATCATAATGTTGATTTACTAAAACTCTAGTAGGAGCTAAAAACAATATCCCCCCTACTCC
>CAZBBN010000238.1:0-2179 GCA_964490195.1 uncultured Nitrosopumilaceae archaeon | reverse complement strand
TGACGCATTGACATCTGCATGGTCGGCGTGTCCGCAGACACATTGAAATTTCTTTTTGTCTCGATTTCCCAGAGACCCGCATCTACTACAAGTCTGACTTGTGTATGCTGGTGCGACATAGGAGACCTCTATTCCCTGCTTTTTGGCCTTGTATTCCGTGTACTGCTGAATGGTATAGTATGACCAAGAGTTTAGGGAATATCTAAAATTTTTGGAATGTTTTTTATTTTTTCTTATTCCTTTGAGGTTTTCAAATCGAATGCCTGACTTTTCAGATACTGCAATTTCTACTATTTTCTTTGATATGTGATGGTTTATGTTTTTGACAATTTTTGATTCCTTGTTTTTTATTTTTTTAAGAAGTGAGAACTTGCCATTTCTTTGAAGTCTCTTTCTAATTGCCTTGTATTTTGAATGTGTATGAATTGCAGATCTTCCAAGCTTGTGAATTTTTCCTGTGTGTGGTATGCCAACTACAGCTGCATGGCC
Organism: uncultured Nitrosopumilaceae archaeon; assembly: GCA_964490195.1. Lineage (GTDB taxonomy): Archaea > Thermoproteota > Nitrososphaeria > Nitrososphaerales > Nitrosopumilaceae > Nitrosopumilus. Next base: position 1,690 of record CAZBBN010000238.1, on the reverse strand, counting down.
TGTTGTGTTGCAATCTATTCCAATGAATCTGTATGCCTTTTTGATTTCTGGTTCTTTAATTTCAATTGATATATGAGCAAATCTTTTTCCAATTTCTATCTGCCTTATGTTCTCAAATTTTGGCAGATATTTGCAATCGAGTTCAAGACAAATACACGGAATTATTACCAAGCTTGTTTTATCATCCCATTTTATTGATTGTCCAGGTATTGTTATCTTGACACTGGATGTTTTCCTGATTCCTTTTCTTCTGTATTTTCTTAAAATTTGGTTTGCAATGGCTGATTTTAGTCCAATATGTATGACGTCTTTGCTTGAGTTACTTTTTGTTAGAATCGCAAACTCTGCTATTTTTCTAGCTTGGTTTAACTCCTTAGAAAAATCTCTGTTGTGTAGGATATTGTATGTTAGGATCATTTTTTCTGATCCTCAATGTATTTTTTTACAACATCAAGTGTTACTGCACCAACTGATGAGATAAATTTTGATGGAGACCACAAAGGCTTTCTAAAAACGGAAAACTCTTTACTTAATCCAAATGACGCGTACCCTTTGATTTTGTTAACAATTTCAAAGACATCGTCTTTTGGATTGACATCAAGCAACAAATGGATATGATCTGGCATTATCTCCATTTCTATAACATTGTACTTGTATTGTTTTTGTTTTTCTAAAATTAATTGTTTTATTTTGTCAGCTGTTTTTCCTATTAGGATTTTCTTTCTGTATTTTGGACAGAATATTACATGATACTTGCAAGAATACACTAGATGATTATGTGTTTGATATCTTGATTTGTTCAACAGTACAGTATTATTCACATTAATACTTGAAAGTTTTGGACGATTCATCCCAACCCTAAAGGGTGTGGGCTTTCTCGTCCTGTTCCTGTAATTCAATACTTTTGAGTTCTATTGGTTTTATCTCAAGATTCATAGATTCTTTATCTGCTATTTTTTCAGATACAAAATCAATGTTTTTTCTCACATTCTGAACTATTGGACTATCTAGGTTGATGCTGTATAGTTTTGGTTTTGTTGTTTCTTGATTGACCTTTATCATTCCAATATTGATCAGATCATCAAAATACTTGTAAAAAGTGGTCTTGGACATTCCCAGCTCTTCAATTATATCACTTACTGTGAATTCATTTTTAGGAAAACTGAGTAAAAAATCCAACATCTTGGTGTTTGGTGAATTACCATATATCTTAAAAATTATACCGTTTTCCATATGTCTCAATATTGTTCTAAAATTATAAAAACTGTGCCTAGATATAGTACGATAAGTGTACGAATATGCTGCGTGATTTTTCAGATAATGAATTGATGGCTCAGAACCTTTCATATCTTTGGGATCAAGGTTCATGGGATGAAATTTACACAAACTATACTAAAATGAAAAAAAGACTCCACCATACTGTCAAAAACAATGGTAAGAATATTGAAAAGAAAGTAAGAGAATTATCAAAAATTAACTGGGTAGAAATACACAAAAATGACGATACTATTTCTTTAAACCCTATTTACAAAATTATGATTAAGAATTTCAGAGATCAGTATTTAATTTTTCAGGCTTTTAAATTTTTTTACTGAAATGACTGGAACTATTACTAAAAGGACAATGCAGTCAGAGTGGGATTATCATAATTAGTTTTGGGATCAGTTGAATGGTTTTGTTAGAATTTAAG
>CAZBBN010000237.1:0-2212 GCA_964490195.1 uncultured Nitrosopumilaceae archaeon | reverse complement strand
GAAATATTTTTAGTTTGAAAAATTCTTTAGAGAAATCCGGAGCTATAGTTGACGTAATAACCAACTTTGATGAACCTAATGAATATTCTGGTTTGTTATTGCCAGGTGTGGGAAATTTTGATCCTGCAATTCATAGCATTAGAAATTTCTCTAAAACAAAATTCCAAGATTATGTGTGTGACATGCCTGTTCTTGGAATTTGTCTTGGAATGGAAATGTTTTTTGAAAAAAGTGAAGAAGGTAAAGAAAAAGGATTGAATGTAATTGATGGTGAAGTAATTGTACTACCATCTTCTATGAAAGTACCTCATATGGGATGGAATAATCTTGAAATTAAAAGACCTGGAAAAATTCTTGAAGGTGTTGATGATGGTTCATGGGTTTATTTTGTGCATTCATACAGAGTCAAACCAAATTCGGATGATGTAATTACTGCTGTATCTGATTATGGAATCAAAGTCCCAGCAGTAGTTGAAAAAGATAATTTTTTTGGTACTCAATTTCATCCAGAAAAATCAAGCTCGGTAGGAAAGGTAATGATTAAGAACTTTCTTGATGTGTGTAAAAAATGAAAGTCATTCCTGCAATTGATCTAATGGATGGGCAAGTAGTACGACTTTACAAGGGTGATCCAAGACAAAAGACAGTGTACAGTGATAATCCCATTGAAATTGCAAAAAAATGGGAAGCAAATGGTGCTGACATGTTACATCTTGTAGATTTGGATGCTACTTTGGGAACAGGCTCTAATCTTTCAATAATAAAGAAAATTTTAGAAAAAGTTTCAATTCCGGTTCAAGTCGCAGGAGGTCTAAGAGAAGAATCATTGATTTTGGATATTGCAAAAATTTCAAATAGAATAGTACTTGGGACTCTGGCATTTAAAGACAAAGAACTCCTAAAAAAATTACTGTTATCTTTAGGTCCTAAAAAAATTGTGATCTCAGTTGATCATAAAGATGGTGAGATAGTTATTCATGGTTGGCAAGACAGAACAGGAATCAAACTAATTGATTCTATCAAAGAATTCCTTGAGATGGGATTCACTGAATTTTTACTCACCAATGTAAGCCGTGATGGAACAATGGAAGGCCCTGACTTGGAATTTTTAGAACAAGCCTGCAACTTGAAAACTAACATAATTGCAAGTGGGGGCATCTCAAATGTTGATGATGTAAAAGACGTTAAAGAAAAAAATGCATTCGGAGTAATATTGGGAAAGGCTCTTTATGAAAATAAAATTTCCATTGGGGAGGCAAAGAAGATAACATGACTCTGACAAAACGAATTATTCCCTGTCTTGATGTAAAAAACGGTAGAGTTGTAAAAGGACTTCATTTTAAATCCATTAAAGATGCAGGTGATCCTGTTGAACTGGCTGAAAAATACAGTAATGAAGGGGCAGACGAATTGGTATTTTTGGATATCACTGCATCTGATGAGCAAAGAGAAACCATCAAAGATTTAGTTAGGAAAGTTGCATCTGTGATTGATATACCATTTACTGTTGGAGGTGGAGTTAAATCATTAGATGATGCTAGAAACATTCTTCTAAACGGAGCTGATAAAGTTGGGATCAATACTGGTGCAATAAAGAATCCTGGAATAATTACTGAATTGATGAAACTCTTTGGCAGACAGTGTGTTGTAGTGGCAATTGATGCCAAAAGAAACTATGACATTAAAGAGAATGTGACTATTTTTTCAGAGAATGGACAAAATTTCTGGTTTGAAGTTTTCATTTATGGCGGCAAAGAGAGAACAGGAATTGACGCCATTTCATGGGCAAAAAAAGCAGACAAACTAGGTGCTGGAGAAATTCTTCTCACTAGCATTGACAAGGACGGTACAAAAGATGGCTATGATATTTTGCTGACAAAGTCCGTTGTTGACTCTGTATCTATTCCGGTAATTGCGTCAGGTGGCTGTGGAAAGCCTGATGACATGGTAAATATTTTCTCAGAGTCAAATGTCGATGCAGCATTGGCCGCTTCCATATTTCACTATTCTACTCATGGAGTAAAAGGTGTTAAATCTTATCTTAAAGAAAAAAAAATCTCCGTACGATTATAATGTCTGATTTATGAATTAAAAATATGAATAAATCCATTAATGACATAGACTTTGAGAAAAGTGGTGGTCTAATTCCTGTAATTGTTCAGGACGCAAACACCAAAGATGTTTTGACATTGGCATATTCAAACAAGGAATC
>CAZBBN010000236.1:0-2218 GCA_964490195.1 uncultured Nitrosopumilaceae archaeon | reverse complement strand
ATACAAATTTTTTATCGTCTGTATGAAATGGACAGTGTCTCAAAGTTCTGCTCAATCACCTCATTTGGAACTTGTTTTAGACCTTTTATCACAACATCCCAAGGTGTAATTATTGAGTCATTATCAACTAAGAGACATTTTTTCTCAGAATCAATTATCTTTTGTGCAATGTCCGATAACAGACCCTTAGACCCCTCAATTTTTTTAATTGGATCCTCAACTGTCAGTGGACTGTCAAAAATTTCAGAAAAAGGTTTATGAGAAAAGTTTGCACCAAAAATCATATTTGTAACATCTCTATCGTCTATGATAAAATATTTGCCGTCATGATCCAAAAGTACCCTTCTGACATTGTTTTTCATCATGGTTTTAATTATATGATCCAGTGTGGCATCCTTTTCCACCGTCACCAAAGGTTTACTGTAGATTTCTCTCATGTCAACATTACAGTCCAGTTTCTTGTTTGCTATGCATTCAAGAAAGTCATGCAGAGATACGGAACCAACATAGTCTCCATCTGAAACAACGTGGTTTATTCCACACCTAGTTAGTTCCATCCTATGTAGAACATCGTTTATCCTATCTGATAACTTGACAATGTTTGGATGCCTGTCTGCAATCTCCAGAATGTCTACATTAAAAAGATCTGTTGGGGTTTTTTGAGAATCTCTAGGGGGATAGATATACTTGAGTATATCCAAAAACTTCACTTCCCCCACGAGTTTTTGGTTGTCTACTATAGGCAATACATCAATTGTCCTATCTGCTAGAATCTTTCCTCCAAAAAACAAAGGTATGTTTCTAAGATGTTTTATATTTTTAAATTGCATTTTTATCCACGAACAAATTAATAATAGTAATTAATACATATACATCAAACCTTTACGCGGCTGTGTAGACGTTATACGAAATATTCCCTATTCCTACTACCATCTGCCTCTGTGAGTGTTGTGCACAGTATCAGGTTGTCCTTGAATCGCATTCCATCTTCTTATACTTTCTTTGTGTTAACTCATGATTCTGTGTTCTGTATGGCTCCATCCTAGTCAGCATGTACCAAGATATTACAAGAATCTCTTTTGCAGCTGCCACTTTTGCCTTTTGTGGTCCTCTTCTTGCAGCTATTCTGGAATAGAATCTATTGATTCTCTCATCGTGTTGTACTGTAGTGTGAGCAGTCTCTACCATTGCATAACGTAACCATGTTGATCCCTGTTTTGTTATGCTGCCACTGTTCCTTATCTCACCACTATTTCTCTGCGATGGTGCAAGACCTGCATATACTACTATCTTTTCTGGTGTTGCAAACCTTTTGATGTCAACAATTTCAGAAATCATTGTCAGTGCAGTGATGTAGTTGATCCCAGGTATGCTCAGGAGTAATCTAATTCTTTTATCTTCTTTTGATATTGATGCCATTTTTGATTCGAATGCATCAATCTGTCTCTGAATCAATTCTATCCCGTCAAGATATGCATCAAGGGACATTCTATCAGTATCAGTTAGTTTGATTTCCCTTAACCACTTGATGCCCTTTTTTGAGAATATCTTGTAGACTGGTGGTTTGTATTCGTATTTTGCCAGAATTGAGTGAGTCTTGTTTTTGTAAATGGTTCTGGTTTTGATTAATCCCAGTCTGGTTCTTACTAGGTTGCGTAATTCACGATATTGCTTTTGTGGAACAAATGATTCATACACCATGTCAGTCCTTAGTAGATCTGCTAGTACTTCTGAATCAAGTTTGTCATTTTTGAGCTTGGCCTGTGCAATTATCTTGGTTTTGGCAGGATGTGCAAGAATCGTATCTATGCCATTTTCCTCTAGTGTATCATGCAGTCTGATCCAGTAGTTTGCAGTGGACTCGCATACTGCCCTTGCAGCGCCATACTCTTCTTTGATATTATTGATGAATCCAGCTATGCCATGTGAATTATTATCAAATGTTATCTGTTGTATGATTTGTCTTGATTGCCTCTTGAGTGTTGCAACACATTTTTTCTTGTGAACATCAATTCCAATGTTTATCAATTTATCACCTCCTTGTCTTTGGATAATTGCCTGATGCTGCGGAGTTCTCCCATCCATCGTCTGCTGCGATATTTCGTTTTCCGCTCACTATTTTGAGTCAGTCTACACGTCGCCCTTGTACGTGGCAGTAAACCATCGACTCACAGGCCAATCACTAAGAATAATCTAGCTTGCGCTATTGAAATAATTT
>CAZBBN010000235.1:0-2258 GCA_964490195.1 uncultured Nitrosopumilaceae archaeon | reverse complement strand
AAGAAAACAATAAAATCACGACAAAAAGAAGTTATTGCCTAAATTATTCTTAGAATAAAATCTATTCAAAAATATCTCATATTGAAGACCTGGCCAAGCTTTGATTATTTGTATAATCTTTACTATGATTATCCCACTCACAATATGCCTGGGGTATTGAACTAAAACACAGTTCCTTTGACGGACTATCTTTTAAAAATGATTCAAGTCACTAAGAAGTTAAACCTAAAATTAAATATCTAATGACTGAGTATTCTTTTCACCGGAGTGTTTGGATATCCTAGAATATCTGGTCTTGATAGGCTAGTTCACCAACTCAAAACAAGAACTATTCCACCTTTACTCTATACGATAAAGAAACATTTGATGAATCTCTGGAAATATTCCAACAAAATATCAAGAATGACTTTGACGATTTAGAGCACATCAAATGGGCTGATGAGAATATTTTGATAGAAATAAGAAACTAATTTTAGAAAATCTATTTTTTAAAACACTTACAATCATAGTCAAACACCCTTCTTTTCTCATATATCGATCATAATGTTCGTGATAGCATTTCTCGCAAGTAACCATTCACCCAAGTCTAAAAATCCATTTTAAATTTCTTTAAATGATGTTTCTCTCATCTGATTTTTGATGACTGTCACTAAACCCATAATAGAAATTGTAAATGTTGTGGCATCATCTACAATAGACCAAAAATTAGATCTGTATGAAATTCAAGAAAAATTCTCTGATGTAGAGTATAATCCTGATCAGTTCCCTGAAGCCGTATTTCGTCTTAGAAATCCAAAAACTGCAACATTGCTTTTCGGTACTGGAAAAATGGTGTGTACTGGCGGTAAGACTGCACAAGATGTCTATCGTGCTGTAAACTCATTGCATGTTTTACTTGAAGAAAAAGAACTGATGATATATGACTAGACAGAAAATCTAAAATTCCAACAAGAATTTTTTTGATGATTTGTCAATTGTGAGTTACTTTATCTTTTAACACATATTATTTTCTTTAACACATATGGCAAAACGCTACAAATCACCCATCACTTACCGCCTGAGAGAAATTCCAGTAAAACAGATCAAGGTCTGGAAGGATGCACAGGCAAGAAAACTAGACCGTAAAGGAATTGCAGAACTTGCACGTTCCATCAAGAACGAAGGACTTCAGAATCCCCCAATGGTCCAAAAGGATGGAAAAAACTCATATCTTTTGATGTCAGGGCAACGAAGGCTTGCAGCACTAAAAAGAATAGGTGCAAAAAAAATACCTGTCTTATTACTTACTAAGAATACAAAATATGATTTGGATGATGCAAAGGCAGCATCCGTAGTTGAGAATCTTCACCGAAACAAGATGAATACAAAGGATATGACAGCAGCTTGTGTATTTTTGACTGAATCTGTCGGAAAAGGAAAAGCTGCACAGTCACTTGGCATATCGCAGCAGACGCTCAAGAAATATCTTGGATTTGCAGCAGTTCCTGACAAATTAAAACAATATGTTCCAAAGGAACTCTCACGCGATGATGCCACTAGATTGTATCAGACCATTTCAAATGTGTCAAAAGCAGTAAAAATTGCAGAAAAAATTATTCCACTTGATCAGAGGCTTCGCAAGCAATATCTGTATCATCTAGCAAAAAGTCCAAAGTCATCTCATATCAAACTGCTCAAAAAAGCAAAGGCTGGGTTGTTGCAACAAAAAATTGTTCTAGAGTTAAACATAGGCAGTGCAAGAAAGCTGAGTAGTCTTTCTACAAAAAATGACATGAAAATCGCAGATATGGCAAAAAAGATTATTTCAGACTATGTGAAGAGAAGGTAAAGCGTACTTTAGTTATGCCAGTTAATACAAACTAGCACTTATTTTATTAAAAATAGCAGCATCAAACTAAAACTTCAACACCGCAAATGAGTTTTAGATATTTGAACTAATTCTGAAAATACATCTCACAGTTACATACTAATAAGTTACGCCATTAATTTTCTAAAATCCCTTCTCCGTAAATTATTTCACCCCTTAACTAGACGTGCATTCTGGGCATACTATCAGATACGAATCTACAATGGCATACCTATGATAAAGTTAGACGAGGACAAGATCAAGTGGCTAATTAAATGCAAAGAACAGGAAATCAAAAATAAGAACATTGCAGAAGGATTGAATATAACAACTAGAAGAGTTCACAAGTCCAGATTTAGCCATGAATTAAGTAATGCAAGATCGGCAATAATCTTGACTGTATCAAAATGAA
>CAZBBN010000234.1:0-2259 GCA_964490195.1 uncultured Nitrosopumilaceae archaeon | reverse complement strand
TGTTCGTAAATCAATCTTTTAATTAGCAAATGGAGATAGAGGTGAACTATTACAAGAAATATAATATTGCTCTACCCATTTCAGTACGTGAAATAACACTAACTGAAAGGAAATACTATGACAAACACAAATAAAAAGATTGACCCGCTGCCTGATGAATTTTCCTCAGAAGAAGAAGCGGGGGAATTTTGGGATACACATAGTATAACAGATTATAAGGAATATTTGGAACCTGTGGAATTCAAGGCAGATATTAAAAGACGTCATTTCCAGATTGAAGTAGATGAAGAAAGTTTTATTGCTTTACAAGCTTATGCCAAAAAGCTGCAACAACCGACAAAACAAGTAATTAGCGAGATTATTAAAAAGAAGATTGCTTCTTAAGATGTCCATTTCCACTTTGTCTATATGAATTGAAATAGGCCTCAGTGGAATAAATTCGGTGGTAGCGTAACCATCGGTACAGATTTTAATCCGTGCATTCAATATCAGACAAAGAGCAGACCAGGACTATGATGCGCTAGTCTCCAAAGAACAAGCCATCGAATTGGCTGAGGATGTCAATGAAATATTGGAATATGTTGTGAACCGCATGACGAAAAATAACTGAACATTTTCTTCTCTCATCTTGCTACACTCACACTTTTTGTGCACCTGTTGCTACCCGGGGAAAATAAACAACCACTATTATTCCAATGAAAACGTTATAATCACCAAGTCTCTTCCTTTCTTTAACATCGAACATGTCTATTCCCAGCTCAGAGCACCGGCAGAGAAGGCTTGACCTCACACATACAGACTTACATAAACATGAGCCGTGCACGGAATAATTTCAATCAAGAACATATTCAGGCCGCCCTTGCCGCAACCGACGGCAACATGACCAAAGCAGCAAGAATACTTGGGGTGGACCGGGCGAATTTGTATCGAAAAATGCTTGGGCTAGAGATAGCCAAGGAGAGAGGCGAAACAATAAAAATTGGAGAACATTGACCTTTTTGAAATTATTCCAAATTATTCATTATCGAAATAATTTCACTCAAGATTGTCGAAAATTCGATATTTTTTGATACTTTTACATTATTTTCCTCCTTAACGTGTCTGTGATGAGGAAAGGTATCAATTCCCGGCCAGTCCGGTGCATTGTCCCAGCGGCAAATCAATCTATTGTTTTTATTAACCCATTGGTAAGCGTATTTTCTTTTATCGCCATTAATGATAATTTCTTTAACGAACAATTTACTTTTGTTCTTAAAATTAATGGTCATTCTAAATCTTAAATTGGTACCATTTTGTTCAAATTGATCAACCTGATAAGATTGAATGTGTTCATTGAATTTTTCTAATTCAGTTAGAAACATCAATCAATTCTCGAATTTTTTCTTCCCACCATTGAAGAGATGATAGTGCGAATTCCCAATCATCTAAATCGTTTTCTTTTTCATAATCCTCGTGATTTTTTTGAGAATGAAGATATTTTTCGAATTCTTTAAATTCAGATTGATATTTTTTTTGAAATTTCCGGCACTCTAATTTATACTTGTCTCTTTTTGCAAGCGCCATCAAAAGTGAATACTCTTTTAGCGCATCATTTTTACTAATTCCATTCAATTTATCTAGAATAGAATCAATCGCCTGGTTCGTTGTACTCATTTTGAACTCCATAATTAATTATCTTATCAAGCAAAGTTGCAAATATTAACATAGATTGTCAAGCAATTTTTCACATACCGCTGAATCATTGAACATATCCTCGACGAAACCAACGGCAATGTTACCAAGGCAGCCACAACTCTTGGGGTGCATTCAACACAAATGTTTCAGAAGATAAAGGAATACATGATAAAATTGTAGTCATTTCGCCATAAAGTCATGTGTCAATTTCACAATATCTTAATATGTTATTTATTCGCCACATAGAACCATACAACCTTTTGCATTTTGTTAAAAAGCTACAAACAAACCTTTTAATTACTTCGGCACCAAGCGACCCCACTTTTACACCTTGTTATTATTGCATTTAACAGATATTGATTTATTTTTTCTGGCACAATGCTTGTTTAAAGTATGGAAAATATGTGCAATTAACTACGCCTTATCTTGTATTCTATGAACAGTATGCGTTTATTCTTAAAATGGATTGATTGAGAGAAAACGTTGCATAGTCATTTAATTTTACTACTTCAAACAAGCACATATCAAAGCGAAAAGGCTTTAATGACATACTGTTGCACTTATTACTTGAACGCGCGTAATCCA
>CAZBBN010000233.1:0-2300 GCA_964490195.1 uncultured Nitrosopumilaceae archaeon | reverse complement strand
CTAGTACCTTGTCTCAAAAGTAAGATCACTTAAATTGGCAATTAAACATGATTATGTATTTTGCTATATCACCAAATAATAGTTGACACAAGCCTTTTAAAGCATTATATTAAGGATTATAATCAATGAGTATTTGGTGAAATAGCAAAAAGGATAAATTATGATAGATTGCCACAACCTTAAATTTTCGGATTATTATTCTAAGCAACGCATAGCGCTGGCTTATAAAATCATTGGAGAAAAAACTGTAAAAAAAATTATTGCATTTACTCTTTATCTTCTTGGCGCGAGTAGAAAGACGGTAGCAGAATCTCTTGAAATTTCTTATGATACATTTAAATCTTTTACTGAGCGAATAGAAAAGGAAGGTCTTTCCGCACTTCATGATCGACGTATAAAATACCAACCGCTTCCTGAGATTAAAAAAAGAACCGCCCAGGAGATTCAAAAAGTTCAAGTCAATTTTCAAGATGATTATTTATATATCAATTTGGAATCAGGCAGCAACCTTTTTAAGATACCATCAAACAATTCCATACAGGTAAAAACGATACTGCTAACCTTACTCGATAACAAGCTCATCGCCAGGAACACGGTTTCAGAGTTATTGGATTATAGTCCATCTCATATCCAAAGACTCAATCAAAAATTACAGAATAACGATGTTGGGTTGTTTATAGACCAGCGACAAGGACAACAAAAAAATCTTGTATTCAATCCGGAAATCCAAACAGAAGTGTTTCAACAGTATATAGCAAATTTCGCAACCGGGAGAAGTGTTTCAAGTCAAGAATTATCCAAAGATTTAAAAGACCGTTGTAACATTGATTTGCCTTCTCGAACGATACGTTATCATCTTGAAAAATCAAGATTATCAAAAATCAAAAAAACACTTCCGGAACTTGTTGAATCTCTAAAAAAAAACTCCAAAATATAATAATTAGTAGTCAGCTTATTGCTTCGTCGCAATTAAAAGAAATAGCAAATGATATGAAACATTATAAGCGTTATCAAATTATAGCGTTAAGCAAAAGCGGCACAAGCAATAAAGTGATTGCAGAAATTACTGATTGCAGTAAAGAAATCATAAGTCGATGGAGTCAACGCAGTAATATATATGATAACCAGCGTTGCGGACGACCACTTGTTTATAATGAACCAATACAATTAAGAACAATTGGATTTTATTGTCAAACAACACCCCTGCCGGATTGTGGGCGATGGTCATTAAGAATGGCTGGAAAGCATATTGCGAACGATTCAGACTTGATTGGACTACCAACGTCCCACTCTACAATTCATCGTCTTTTAAAGAAACACAATTTGAAACCGCATCGTTCAAAGTATTTTTTACATATTACAGACCCTGATTTTTTCCCTAAAATGGAATCTCTTGTTCAACTTTATTTAAATCCACCTGAATATCTTTTTTGTTTCGATGAATGCCCTGGAATACAAGTTTTGCAACGACTGGCTCCTGATCTTCAAACAGAAGAAATGAAGATCCGGCTTGAAGAATTTGAGTATATACGAAATGGAACAATTGATGTATTTGCTTTTTTAAAGGTTAAGACCGGAAATGTATTTGCAGAATGTAGAGCAAATCATACAATTGAAACATTGCTTGAAGTCTTTGAAAAACAACTGCAAACATTACCTGAAAATGAAACAATACACTACATAATGGACAATCTTGCTTCACATTCGAGTTATGAGTTATGTAAGCTTGTTGCAAAACACAGTCGGATTGAATGTCCTTCCGAAAAAGAATTGGACAAAATGGTAAAACGTCGTCAATGGCTGCAATCTGATAATAAACGAATCATATTCCATTATACTCCTTTTCATGGTTCATGGCTTAATATGGTGGAAATTTGGTTTGGCCTTCTCAATCAAAAATGTTTAAACGAATCTTTTAATTCGCCAGAGTCAATGTATAATGCTATTTACGATTTCATTAATCTATGGGATACTCTGTTGGCACATCCTTTCAAATGGAATTATGACGGAAAGGGACTCCATCAAAAGGCTGTTGATCGATTTATTAAAATACTTGAGAAGAGTATTGTAAAAATGAATGTTAAATTCATGACCAAACAATTCCTTTTGATGCAAAATCTTATTAAAACCTATCATGCAAAAGTGGAATTTGATAGTTGGATGAAACTTTATCAAATTCTCAATGCAAATCTCAAACAATTAAAAAATATTATTATTGAGGACGGTGGACCCAAAAAGATGAAAAATGCTCAGCTAGCCTTAATCAATTTATTTGATGCGTTAACCTTAATTGTTAATGG
>CAZBBN010000232.1:0-2310 GCA_964490195.1 uncultured Nitrosopumilaceae archaeon | reverse complement strand
TCTTGCTGCAAGAAATGATCTGGAAGTAACCGATATGGCAGAGAAGATTGTGTCTAGTTATCTGAAGAGAAGGTAAAATTAGAAATCAAATAATGGCGAATCATTTCAAATAGTAGTAAAGAGTGTTCTATTCCACAGAAAATCTTTTTTTCTTATATTTTTCTTAATTTAGATACGCCAGTTGTAATGTGGTCAATAATTGTTGGTAATGGTGTGCCTGGACCAAATACATGATCTACTCCTGATTTAATCAACTCTTTGTGGTCTATATCGGGAATAACACCTCCGCCAACAATGAGGACATCATTGATACCTTTCTTTTTTAACGCCTTTACAACTCTGGGGAAAAGAGTTCCATGTGCACCATTTAGCAAACTCATTGCCACTGCATCTACATCTTCATCTTCTGCAATCTGTGCAATTCTTTCTGGAGTTGCAAAAAGTCCTGAATAGATAACTTCCATTCCTGCATCTCTGAATGCTCTGCAAAGTACTAGGGCACCTCTATCGTGACCGTCAAGACCTAACTTGGCAACCAAGATTTTGATATTCCTTGATGCCGTTTTTTGTTTCATGATTATTATTACATTCTATATGTTTTAAAGGGTTTATTTGATTTTCATCAATCTATTTTTTTAACCGTATTGCTCTAATCTTTTCAAATATATTGATTCAAAAATTAGGTTGTACCAGTAATAATAGGTATGACTGAAGATGTATGTGATTTTTGTAAAGGAATTGGCTCATCTGGCCCAAATACTTGTGTGTATTGTAATGGGACAGGGGAATGGAATAACGCTGCTCAAGCATATGTGAAAAATCATATCTGTCAATGTATTGTACTTGATAGAAAATTCTGCCCTGTTTGTAACAAAGCATGTCATCATGATACAACCCTGAACCCTAAACAAAAAATTGATCCGGGCTATGGTGGAATGTCAAGTCGTGAAATTACAGTAATTGCATAGATCCCAACTTTTTCAAGGCGTTGCGATTTTTTCTCAAAATACCTACCATTCTTATAGTTGAGAAATTCAAGTTAATCATGTCTGAAGATAGAAAAATGTACAAATGTACATGCTCTGACTGCGGCAAAGAATCTGAAGTTCCTTTTGAACCAAAAGAGGACAGACCAGTCTATTGCAGAGAATGTTTACCAAAACATCGTAATTGATGAATTTAGACTAGTTTCGTTTAATTAATTTTGAACTAAATTATTTCAAGTATGTCAATACTCTTTTTTTATTTTTTTGAGAGAATTTGTGACTAGTTGTATATACTCAGTTTAAATTATGCGCCAATACAAATGCGATATGTCAAACAATTCTAAAGACACAATTTTCATTGGAAAAAAACCATTGATGACTTATGTCACATCAGCAATTATTCAATTAGCTACTATGCCTTTAATCACGATTAAAGCCAGGGGAATGACTATTGCACATGCAGTGGATGTAGCCCAAATAGTACTACAGAAAACAAAACCTGCATTTGTTATAGGAGATGTTAAAATTGGCTCAGAATCCCTTGTCTCTCAAGATGGCAGAAACAGAGATGTTTCATCAATTGAGATTATCCTAAAAAAGGCAGCAGAAGCATAAGGTTAGTTTAGATGATAACTGCCAATCAAAATTCACTTTGTTTGCGTTGCGGAAAAAATTCCTTGCTAACTGATGATGCAACTGGGGAAAGATTTTGTGGTAAATGCGGTTTTGTAATTTCTGAGACATTACAAGATTCAGGACCTGAATGGAGATCATTTTCAAAAGACGGTGGCGCAGATCCTGCTAGAACTGGTGCCCCATCATCATTGATGATTCACGATATGGGGTTATCAACTGTCATTAATCCAATAAACAAGGATGCTTCCGGAAAACCTCTTTCCACATCAATGAAAAGTACAATTGAGAGACTCAGAACTTGGGATAGTAGAAGCCAAGTTCATGAACCTGTTGACAGAAATCTCAGACAAGCACTAAGTGATTTGAATAAATTAAAAGACAAGGTTGCAATTCCTGCAAATGTTCTGGAAAAGGCATCATATATTTACAGAAAAGCATTGGAGAAAAAACTGGTGCGCGGAAGATCAATTGCTGCAATGATTGCAGCATCTCTTTATGCTGCATGTAGAGACACTGAAACCCCTAGAACACTAAAAGACATTGCAGATGCTGCAAATGTTAAACGAAAGGATATCGCAAGATGTTATCGATTGCTACATCATGAATTAGAGCTAAAAATGCCTGTTGTGGATTCGATTCAATGCATTGCAAGAATTTCAAGCAAACTGGATATTTCTGAGAAGACAAA
>CAZBBN010000231.1:0-2321 GCA_964490195.1 uncultured Nitrosopumilaceae archaeon | reverse complement strand
CATGTATTTCTCTCATCAGTATTTGGAACTCTGTTTTTAGGGGGCCTACACTTTACAACATTTGTAATGTATACTGCCTCTCTAGAAATCCCTGCTTCCTCAAGTGCCATAGATAGTTTTGTTCCTGCAACGCCAACAAATGGTTTGCCACTTTCATCTTCATTTCTTCCAGGTGCTTCGCCAACAAAAATCACATCTGATTTAAAATTACCTTTTCCTGGAACTGAATTAGTCCTAGTTTTACAAAGATCACACTTTGTACAATTTATGACATTTTGTTTTATTGTTTCTAATTCTTGCTGCATTTTTTAATTAACACTCTTCACTGTTGCTGTACCTCGAATTGTTGGACCTCCATTTCCCATAATCATTGATTGCATAGGATCACCTTTTCCACAATTAGTTATTGGTCTTACTGTAAAGTCATTTCCACAGGCATCAATTGAATCAAAAAATTTCGGTGCCGTGCCCATCACAATGACATCTCTTAACAAGTCTGTGACTTCTCCATTTTCTATTTTATTAGCATATTGGCATGATATACTCCAATTGTATCGCTTCATATCTATTGAGGGAATTTTCATATTTGAAATCAGATATCCTTTTTTGACTTCTTTGATTATTTCATCCGTATTTCTATCTCCATTTCCAATACATGTGCAAGCCATACGAATCAAAGGCATGAACCTGTAGTTTGTGGCTCTCATATTGCCTGTAGGGGTGGTATTAAAAATTTGAGCTGTTTCTCTATTCTGCATGTGATTTTTTAAAATTCCCTTTTCAACAAGCATGGTTTTTTTAGTTTCAATTCCTTCGTCATCAAAATAATACCATCCTAAACTTTCTTTGATGGTAGGATCATCAAACACATTTAGATTCTCAGACCCTATTTTTTCTCCAGTTTTTCCTTTCCACCATGCTCCTCCGGCCCATGCCATTTCTTTTCCCAAAACTCTATCTGCCTCTGATGGATGACCTAGTATTTCATGTGTGAGCAATGACACAAAATCTGGATTCATTACAACTGTTGCTTGTTTTTCTTTGACAGCTTTTGCAAAAATTAATTGTGATGCTTTCTCTGAAATCTCTTTAGCCTTTTGTTGAATTTTACCTTTCTCAATTATTTGTTCTAATCCTCCTCTTCCACCCTCTGTGATGTTTGTTGATTGTGTGATTCCTGATTCATGAGCTACTGCAATCATGTCTGTCACCACATCTGTAAAATTTTGTTCAATTTTAGAGCCTTCACTACTCACAAAATATTTTGAGTTTATTGTGTACCATGGACTAATAATTGATTTGATAATTCTTGGAGAGTCTAAAATAATTTTACTACATTCTAACCCAATTGTGATTAATTCATCCGTTGATGGTTTTTTTAAAACTGGAAAATCAATTTTGATTTTTTTTGCTTGATTTGGATGCTGATCAATTTTCTTTTTATTTTTTGTATGGTGAGATGCATTTCTTATTGCATGATTGACTCTTTCTTTGATTTCATCAAATGATTTTGGATCTGTAATTGAACAAAAACTCCACGCTCCTCCTTTGATTAGTCTTATTCCTAACCCTGAATCACTAGATGTTTTGACATTTTCTATTTCGCCATTTTCTAAAAGCACTGATTTTTTTTCTTGATGCTCTGCCCTTATATCACAATATTGAGCTCCTGACTCCATTGCATATTTGATCCCCTTATCTGCCAGTTCTTGTAATACTGCATTCATAATTGATTACATTTGGAGGTACTCGTAAATATTCTGCTGTTTAGTGATTTGAAATTGCAGGCATAGTAAAGTAATACTCGTCCTCAAATTCATAGTCTGGTGTGCCTTTCTTGCGTAAAAATTCAAAATATTTTGTACAATTTTTATAAAATTCGTTGTTTTTTTGTCCTTGTTCCATGATTACTTTTTCCAAATCTGCATTTTTTTAAGAGAGTGAGTAATTTTAACTCTGAAAGTTTGTTTTCTTTAAGTCGGATTAATTGCAGATTTAATCTGACTAGTTGATTTTGGAATTATAAATGACAATGTTGATCCTTGGTTGACCTTGCTATGTCACAAAAAGATGGTTTTACTGTGCCAAAAGAAATTCTTTCATGTGATCCTGATGCAAAAATAATTTAAATTACTGCCAGTGATGATCAAAAAATAATTCAGAACTGTTTGAATAAGGGTGAAACTCCTTACGTTTCAAAGCCATTTGATTTTAATTCTGTTTTATCTACCATCAAAGAAAGTTTAGAAAGTAATTTAGGGAATAAACCTCGAACAAATAAGTAGAAAACTTGTCAAAAATAGTAGCTGATACTAGCGTTA
>CAZBBN010000230.1:0-2348 GCA_964490195.1 uncultured Nitrosopumilaceae archaeon | reverse complement strand
CTTCAATTCCCCAACCTGAAAATTATGATCCACTATCAGTTGAAGGACATCAAGAAATTTCCGAAATACATGAAAAAATTGGAACTGAAGAAAAAATGTACATTCAAGCAGAAGTTGAAATGATTCCAGAAATTGATGAAAACATTTCACTAGAAAAATGGGAGAGACTAGTTGAACTATGGAAAGAGAAAATTGTTACACAGGCATTGCCTCAAGTTATTGAACCACATGCCTTAGATCATGTATTGGAGCAATATTATCTAACTACTGATACACCTACAGTAGATTACATCTATTCACTATCTGCACTTGGCGCAAAAGATCCGAATGAACTTCAACCAATTTTAGAGGCTACAACTATGGAGGAATTAATCCAAAAAGTTGAGGAATTGCTGACAGTAAAATAACCCTTGATAAAATAAAATGTTGTTGTCTCTAAGAAAATATGGTATATTTGCATTGGTTGCATGTTTGATGTTTCCAGCAAGTAGTGTCTATGGACATGGATTTGGAATTGATACCATATCATCAGTTGATATTCAAGGAAAAAAAGTATCAATTTCTGTAGAGATGCCGATGTATTTTGAAAGTACTCAAGAACAAATCACAATTACTGCAACTGAAGATGAAACAAAAGAAAATGCAAAAAATGTAACATTTCTCATTGGATTATTCCATGAAAATAAAATGATTTTTAGAAATTATTTTTTCGCTGAGGATGGAATTTTACATATTAAGGTAACACCAACACAGGAAGAAAAAATTACAATTCATGGTGAACAAGACTCACTACTTGGAGCATGGCATGGAACAGAATCCAACCCAATAGAAATTACTGGTCCAGTGTTTGAATCAGGTGGCTTGTATAATTTTGAGATTGAAGTAAGAACTATTGATGAACCAACTAACATCATTGAGAATTCTGGAGTTTATAATGCTGATCTTAGCATAATTGGGATCACATCCTTTGTCCAAAAGGATGAAGAAAACAATGATGTTGAATTTCGTATGAAGTCATATTTTGATAAAATCTCAAATTTTGAGTATGATCCTGAGGCTAAACAGATAAAATTTGAGATGCCATTTGATTGGAGTGAAAAACAAATGTCTCACATACCAGTAGTACATGAAGAGGTCCATTTTCCAAAAGATTTTGGTGAATTTTTGTCTCCAAGTTATTCTGGATATGTAAATGGAATAAAACTATTCAAGTCTTCAGTAACTGTTGATGATTATACAGAAGAAAATGAAAGAATAGTTCACTTTGTTTTGTTACAAGATCATTTGAGATTTCTAAAAAATGAAATGAAAAAATTAGATGAACCTCTACCTGACAATATTGTCTTTACATTGTCTACTAATGAAAATGTAGAGTTTCCTTTGACTGCATATACTAAAAGCGAAGACTTTGAAGTAAGTTTATCTTGGGATCCTTTAGATATAGCACCTGGATCTAACACTAATTTTGTATTTACTATTAGAGATGGTTCTACTGGCGAACCCCTGAGAAATTCAGACTATACATTTGTAATTATTCAAAATGGCAAAGAAATTCATCGTACATCTGGAACAGCTCAAGTAGGTGGTGAATTTGAAAAATTCACATTTGCTGAAGATCAAACAGGTCCTACAATAATAAAATTTGAAAATATTAGAAATACTGGACAAGAAACAGAATTTGGAATTGTTGTTGCACCAGAATTTGGAGTAGTTACCATGATGATTCTTGTTGTTGCGTTAGTTGGAATAATTACCTTAACAAAATTTGAGACTTTGTCTCTCAGTTGAGTAAATTTTTCCCCAAATTTTGTGAATATCTAACCTCAAAAATATCTTTCATTATTACATGCAAGTTTCTAGTGGAACATATGATGAATAAGAAAAAACTAGATAAATTACAAAAATAAAAAACTTGAGAGATTCCTCTAGATTTATTAATTAAATTTGAATAATTCTACTTTCAACTAAGAACTGAATTCCTTTGATAAAATCATCATCCGAAATTTGTCCATCAGCCCACCATTTTGCAGTATTTTTTATCCAGTTAGGAATTTCTTGAGAACCATTACCCTCGCCACTTTTTGTTGGCGGAATCGTCATAATTCCTTCTTTAATTAAATATTGAATTCCTTGAACAAAGGAATCATCATCAATCTGTCCGTCAGCCCACCATCCAGCATTGTTTCTAATCCAATCAGGTATTGCTGGTTGTTGTGTTGTTTGCACCGTTTGAGAACTTGCCCCTTCCCCGATTTTTTCTGGTTTGAATGTTGCCTCAAATTCCAAGTTTTTGATAACTCCATATACATCTACATTGGCATGCCCTGTTTCTTCTGGAGTGTATTTAC
>CAZBBN010000229.1:0-2362 GCA_964490195.1 uncultured Nitrosopumilaceae archaeon | reverse complement strand
ATATTTTCAAATTTTTTATATTTTTAATAAAATAAAATGAAATTTTTTGTTAAACAACTATATTGATACCTATTATTTTTTCAAAAAATATCACTTTGAAATAAGCTATACATATTTATTGGACATTTCTTGTTTTTTTTGAAACTAATCTTAATGATCGCAATATAATTTGAAATATTTACATCTTTTCCAATTTTTTCTTATAGATTTTATCGATCCACCCTTATATAGTTATGAATTCTATATTAAACTACCAAGATGACTTGTAAAGGAATTTGTGTTAGATATAAGGCTCAAAAGCCTGTTGGAACCGGAAGATATGCTTCTGGACAACGTCGATGCCAAATTTGTGAAATTTTCATCAAATGGGAAGGACTTTGGTGTCCATGTTGTGGATATAGATTAAGAACAAAACCACGTAATCTAAAATACAAAGCAAAATTACGGGCTAGAGTAGAAGCTGATTCTATAGAAGCTAAAGCAGTTGCTGATACCCAACCAGAAGAAATTGAAGTAAAAGCAAAAGGTAAATCAAAAGCTAAAACTGCAAAAGCTAAAGCAGCAAAATCCAAAGTTGCAACAAAAACTAAAGAAAAAACTCCATGCAAATACTGTGAAAAATTATTTGTTTATGCAGATAAACACGAAAAGAACTGCAAGAAGAATCCTGACGTTGAAGTTGTATCTGCTCATGCGAATGAATCAATAGCAATAAAAGCATAAGACTTGTTCATAGCTTATTGAACTCTCCAAATGGATTTTTCCAGAAAACGGTAAATTTGGAGAGCCGTAACTTCTTTTTACAAATCCAAAAATTTGAAAATGGATATTTTATTTCAGTAACTGAAGGTGCTAAAAAAATTGGTTCTATAGTTGCCTCTTTAGCGACTGGGCCTACTCCTATAACTACTACTGTTATTCCTGCAAGAACTGACTCTCTTTTTTTAAAACTTGTCGCTGAACGAATAAGTACTAGGATACGAGGCATTACTTTGGTTTCTGTATTTATTCAAAAAGAACTAGAAACTGATACTGCAAAAGCCTTAATGTCTGAGATTATGGATATGATTGAAAATGAGTGATTTAAGAAATTATATTTCTCAAATTAAAAAGATCAATGATCTTAAAACTATAAAAACAAAGGTTTCAACAAAATTTGAGATTGCTGGTATTACTGCAAAAGTTGATGGTTCACATGCTGTTTTATTTGAAAATATTAAAGAAAGTGATTTTCATTTAGTTGCCAATTTAGTGGGAACTAGGAAAAGATTTGCGTTAGCAGTTGGAGGAACTGAAAATAATATCCATGAAAAAATTATTTCAGCAATTAAAAAAGCCAAACATCCAAAAATTATCTCTTCAGGAAAATTCATGGAAAACAAATCCAAAAATCTCTTTTCCATGCCTATTGTAACTCATTTTGAAAAAGAATCTGGCCCTTTTATCACCTCTTCTGTAGCATATGCTAAAAATCCTGAAACTGGAAAACAAAATTCTTCATTTCATAGATTAATGCCAATTGATAAAACCCATTTTACTATTAGAATGGTAGAAGGACGTCATCTTCACAGATGTTTTGTTGATGCTAAAGAACATGGAGAAGATCTCAAAATTGCAATTACTGTAGGTGTCCATCCAGCAATTTCCATTGCTGGTGCATATCAAGCTGAATGGGGAAAAGATGAGATTGATATTGCAAACTCTCTTTTGGGTGGAAAATTAACTTTGGCAAAACTTCTTTTTTCAGGATTGAATGTACCATCAGGTTCAGAAATTGTAATGGAAGGAAAAATTCTTCGTGATAAAACTCATCCTGAATGGATGGTTGAAATGCTTCAAACATATGATCATAAAAGATCTCAACCTGTTTTTGAACTTGAAAATCTATTCTTTAGAAACAATCCTATTTTCCATGATGTTCTTTCTGGTTATTCCGAACATAGATTACTAATGGGAATGCCTATTGAATCTAAATTAAATGGAGAATTGAAAAAAGCATTTCCTCAAACACAGCAAGTTTCTATGACTAATGGTGGATGTAATTGGTTACATGCAGTTGTACAAATTAAAAAGAAAAGTGAATTTGAACCCAAAAAAATAATTAAAAAAACATTCGATTCACATCGTTCATTAAAACAAGTAACGGTAGTCGATGAAGATATTGATCCTAATAGTGCAGAATCCGTAGAATATGCTATGGCCACAAGATTTCAGGCTGACAAGGATCTAGTAATTCTTAAAAATGTTCGTGGCTCTAGTCTTGATCCGTCAAGTGATCAAAAGAAATTACAAACAGCTAAAATGGGAATTGATGCAACCCGTTCTCTTTCTAAACGACTAGAAGGGATTGAATTAAGAACGG
>CAZBBN010000228.1:0-2363 GCA_964490195.1 uncultured Nitrosopumilaceae archaeon | reverse complement strand
AATTCTGGCATTAAAATATCAAACAAACAGGTGAATTAGATAAGTAAAGGCAATTCCCATTGCAGCACTACCAGGGATGGTGATTACCCATGAAAAAACAATCTGTCTACTAACTTTCCATCTTACAGCATGTTTTCTGCGTGCAGCACCAGCACCCATGATAGTACCAGTGATGGCGTGCGTGGTACTAGCAGGAATGCCAAATACTGCAAATATTGCCAACATCAATCCACCTCCAGTTTCTGCCGCAAATCCTTGATAAGGTTTGAGTCTAGTTATTTTTAGACCCAAAGTTTTGATTACTTTGTATCCACCAAAGAAAGTACCTAATCCCATTGCAGTTGCTGAAGCAAGGATCACCCACAGGGGCATTTCAAGTTCAGGAATAATTCCTGCTGAAAATAAAATCAAAACAATAATCCCCATAGTTTTTTGCCCATCATTTGCACCATGAGTTAACGCAAACCAAGAAGAAGAAATTATTTGTAATTTACCAAAAGTTTTGTTTACTGGTCCAGGTCTGCGACTTGCAAAAATTGTAATTATTAATCCAGTCAATAACAATCCAAAAATTATTCCACCTATAGGCGCGATTACAATACCAGCGAAGATTTTGGTTAAACCACCATAAACTAGTTTTTCAAATCCCAATCCTGCAATACCTGCACCCATAATTCCTCCAACTAAAGAATGACTATTCGAAATTGGCAGTCCGAAATAGGTACAAAGGGTACTCCAACTAATGGCACCTGCCAATCCACCTATAATCATGTAAACAGTAATGTCATCAGGACTAACAATTCCTTTTGCAATAGTAGTTGCAACAGCAACGCCAAAAATGAAAGGACCAATGAAATTCATTGTTGCAGATAAACCTACGGCTTGAATAGGTTTTAGAACACGTGTTCCAATCACAGTAGCAACAGAATTTGCAGAATCATTGAATCCATTTACAAAATCAAAGATTAATGCTACAATTATTGCACCTATTGCTACCTCTATCATTTAATCATCTCAAGTATATTTTAAAACAATATCTTCAATGACATCTGCAACATCAACACATCTATCAGAAGCAGTTTCCATTGTTTCATAGATATCTTTTAGTTTGATGATATTGATTGCATCATTACTTTCAAACAGTTCTTTGATTGCTTCTCGATACAAATCATCAACAGTGTGCTCAATATCACTAGTATTTCTACAATGTTGAATTATGTCTTTTGGATTTTTTATTTGATGCAATTTTGAAATCATATACTCTACTTCTTTTGTCGCCTTGACTAGCTCCTGAGCCATATCCAAGGAGTAAGGCGGAGTACTGGTGATTTTGTAGCTATATACTCTTGCAGCAATACCATCCATGAAATCAATCACATCATCAATTTTAGATGCAATTCTTTGCATATCTTCTCTGTCCAAAGGAGTGATGAAGGTCTTGTTTAGTTCCGCAAAAATTTCACGTGTCAACACATCAGCCTCTGTTTCAAGTCGATGGATCTTTTCAGCCTGCTCAGTATTACTAAGATCGGAGAATAAAACCACTACGGCGTCAGAGGTTTCAACTGCCTTTTTTGCCAAATTGTCAAGAATCGTTAAGAGTTCTTTTTCATTGGATTTAATCCAAGATAGCCATTGTCCCATGATTCATCAAAGATAATTCTAGAATTAAGGCTAGTCAACATAAAGTCTATTGTACTATATAGAAAGTAGATAATTATACGGATCTAAATTTGATCTACATTTTAGATCATTTTGAGACAAATAAAAAGGGGAAAAAGTCTACTTGACGTAGAACCCTGGAGCCCAGTCATCAGTGTTTCTTAAATCATTGCTGCTGGTAGTTTTTGCTTTTTCAACATTGAACATTGCATCATATGCAGGATTGGTGGGATGGTATCCCTGACATTCAAAATCAAAAATATTTTCTAGTACGAATTTATTTTTGACATAACTCTCTTCTATGTTTGGATTGGTAGAAATCATATAATCAGTGGATCTACAGTGTGAATAGTTAAAGCCACGAATTTCTTCACCGTCAGATACTATCTTGACATCAATATCAACAAGATTACGATTACCAGTTCCAACTATACCATGAATTTTTAGATTATCATCAACATGATGATATAACATTGGATAATCACCTACAATTCCGCGTAACTCTATAGTTGGATATGCAGTTTTTCTAGTAAATTGTTCATTTCCAGCAGTATTTTTACCGCTCGCTGTACTGGTTGCTTCCGTAGCTGTAAGTACTTCACTTTGTTTGAACATGGAAAATTCCATAGTTTCAGTACCATCCTCAAAAGTGAATGTAGTAAAAACACTCAACCCTTTTTCAGTATTCTGAAGTGGTTCTA
>CAZBBN010000227.1:0-2387 GCA_964490195.1 uncultured Nitrosopumilaceae archaeon | reverse complement strand
ATCAACCTAAACTAGTTTCAATTGGAGAAGTTAGCTATCCCGTTCTAAAAGGATTGGATGAAGCACTTGCAAAAACATCAGCTGGAGATAAACTCACAGTTGAAGTTACACCCGACAAAGGTTTTGGTGAAAGAGATTCTGGAAAAGTTAGAATGATTCCACTTAGAAAACTAGGTGAGGATGCAGAGAAAGTATCCGTAGGTGATACAATTGAAGTTGATAATAAAAGAGGAATTATTCGATTTATCGGTTCTGGTAGAGTGCAAATAGATTACAACCACCGATATGCTGGAAAAACTATCCTGTTTGATGTAAATGTAATCAAATCTCTTGATTCTCCAAGTGACAAAATTGATGGAATTCTAAAAAATAGACTGCCTGTAGAAGATACAAAAATTTCATTTGACTTGAAGGATAAAGAAGTAAACATCACAATTCCTGAAGAAATTTTACGTGCTGATGGCTTACAAATTATGAAGCATTTTATTCAATTAGATATTTTCAAGTTTGTTCCAACATTGGAAAAAGTGAATTTCATTGAAACACATGTAAATAAACAAACTCAAGAAAAGAAAGTAGAAAAAACTCCTGAACAAAAAACAGCTTAAATTACTTTAGTACTCTTTGCAAGATTCATTGCTTTTCTTTCTGTCATTTCTATCTCTTTTAGAATTGTGTATCTCTCAGGTCTCAGATCTTGTGCTATTACTAAAGCATCAACAATTTGTTCTTTTTTCAAACCAATCTGCTTTGCAGTTGTTGGTGCACCAAGGTCTTTGAGAGTCTTTACAATTTTTTTCCAATCCTGACCTTGAAGTTTTGAAATCATAATAGAACCCAATCCACATTTTTCACCGTGTAATCCCTTCCCTGGAGCAATCTTATCTAATGCATGAGAAAAAAGATGTTCTGCACCAGAACATGGTCTACTACTTCCTGCTATACATGATGCAACTCCTGCACTAATGAGAGCTTCTACAATTACTCTTGCATCTAGTCCATTTTTGGCATATTTTTTTGAATTCTCCATTACTATGTTTGCACTCATTAGTGCCAAATCTGCTGAATATCTGCCATAATACTCCCCAGTTTTTTCATGACCTAATTGCCAATCCTTTACTGCAATAATGTTAGCAATTAAATCCCCACATCCGCTTGCAAGCAATCTAGTAGGTGCTTTTTTTATAATATCAATATCTACAAAAACTCCCAGGGGAGCACTTGCAACAATCGAATGAGGCTTGTCTGTTTTTACTGATACAAATGGACTTGCCATTCCATCGTGTGATGCTGCAGTTGGTACGCTAACAAACGGAATATCTAAATTAAAAGAAACCATTTTGGCAGTATCTACTGAACGACCTCCTCCAATTCCCGCAACTATATCACTATGATCTTTTTTGACATCTTTTTCAATTTGATTTAGACTAATAATCTGATTATCTTTTGATAAATGCCAAATGAATTGAATTTTTTTTGATTTTAGTGATTTTTCAATTTTTTCTTTAAGAATTTTTTTTACATGAATTCCTGATATGAGAGACACTTTCTTTGGTTTAGTTAGATTATAGAGAAAATCCCCAAATTCAGAGATATTTTTTTCACCCACAATAATCTGTCTTGGTAATTCCATAGTATGTGATTGCATGCGATCCTGATTTTTTGTCATTATTTATGATTTCAAGTGATCAAAAAGTTATTTAAAAGGGTGAGATGCCATTCACTTTATCTTAAAAGGTGTATTTTTGTCAAATAATGTTGAAGAAAAAATTCTGCACGGGACTACCACTGTAGGTATCAAGGCTAAAGATGGTGTTGTATTATGTGCTGATATGAGAGCCAGTGCAGGCTATTTTATCGCAAATAACAACACAATGAAAATCCAGAAAATTGATTTACATGCAGGATTGACTCTTGCAGGTGGCGTTGCAGATGCCCAAAACATTGTTGATATTTTACGTTATCATTCAAATCTTCATAGAGTTGAAAAAGAAGGTCCGATTTCCATTCACTCTCTTTCAAGACTTTGCTCATTAATTTTCCATCAGAATAGAGGTTATCCATTCATGGCTGATATCTTAGTTGGTGGTTATGATGCAAATGGTCCTGCTTTATTCAATATCGATATGTTTGGTTCCGTTGAAGAAAAATCATATGTTACAACAGGTAGTGGCTCACCAGTAGCTTATGGTTTACTTGAAGAAGAATATAGAGAAGATCTTACAGTTGAAGAAGCAAAAAAAATTGCTCTACGAGCTGTTAAAGCCGCAATTGTTAGAAATATTGGAACAGGCGATGGAATAAACATCGCAATAATGGATAAAGATGGATTCCGTCTTTTGACTGATGAGCAAAAGAAAGCAGTTATCGAACTTCAGTGATTTAAT
>CAZBBN010000226.1:0-2395 GCA_964490195.1 uncultured Nitrosopumilaceae archaeon | reverse complement strand
AAAAGCAACTTTGAGGATCGATGAAGCAGGAAGAAGTCAATTGACTTTAGTCATTGGCAAGTTCACTTATGAATTACAAAAGAAAATTCTACAAGTTGGAGTGTAGATTATTTCTTTCCAAATCCATCTAATACTTTTCTTCTAACTTCAAAAATATTGTAATCATATTTCTGCTTTAATTCAATGACACATAATTCATTAAACTCGTATTCTGCAAACTTTTTTGAAATTTTATACATATTCTCACCAATTACTAGGCCGTTTTTTGGACAAAGAGAATTAATCTTAAAACATCGATTTACTGTAGGGCCAAAAATATCACTAATATTAGAAGTAGTGCTCTCAGCTACCTTTACAGAACCAAATGTTAGACTAATCTTATAATCTAATAGAGGCAGATTCTCTGCCTCTAGTTGATCTTGTAGTTTATCATGAGATTCTATCATAGATAAAGAACATTCTAAAATATTTTTCAATACTTTCTCATCTTTAATGTCTACATTTGCAAATCTAAACATTAGAGCATCTCCAATATTTTTAACTACTTGACCATTGTATTGCTGAATAATTTTTGCCATAAAGTTTAGAAAGATTTCATATAATTTGGTAACATCCTGATCAGATAACTTAGATGATATTCTAGTCGAATCTGACATGTCGATTACCCCAACACAATCATTTTGTTCATGCTGAGAAAATTTTAACAACATGTCCCCCTCAAGCTGTTTGATGACCTCTTCTTTCTGTTTAATTTCTATTAATGATTCTTGGAGCTTTTGTGCCATTGAATCAAATGCATTAGATAATTCCCCAATTTCATCTCCTGTCTCAATGTTAGTTCTTACATCAAAATCTCCACTTGAAATTTTATTGGCAGCATTTTTTAATTTTATTAGGGGTCTTGAAAGAGATTTTGATATTACAAAGGCAACAATTCCCATTATTATGGTAATTACTATTCCTGTTTGAAGTATTCTTTCCTGTAGTATTTCTATTGGTTTTTCTACTTCTGATTCATCAATTTCCACTAGCAAAACAATTCCTAAATCATCTGCACAATAAGTTGATCCAAAAATTGGAGTATCTCTATAATCTATATAGAATCCTAAATAGTCTTCTCCTTCATTGAAGCATTTTTGAACTCCCAAAGTATCCACTTTTTGTGTAAATACTGCATTTTCAATAAATCTAGATTCAGATAACATCAAAAACTGATCACTCACAATGTATACTTCTCCTGTTTCTCCTAATCCACTTCTATTAATCATGACATTATCTATCGAAGATGTTCTCATTCTTGAAATGATTACCCCTATTGGCTCATCGCCTTTTTTACTGTCCTTTGCAAAAATTGGCGAAACTACAACCATTTTTTTACCAGACTCAAATGGTTCAAATCCAATAAAGGATTCTTTTAGACCTCTTTTGAAAAATGGATCATCAGTGAAATCTTCCTTGGCATTTCCTCCAAGAGAAAAGAAAACTTTTCCATTAGCACCAATTATTTTTACATCCTCAAATCCTATAGAAAATCCAACAAGGTTTTGAAAGGCTTGAATTTGGATTAAAAAATCTCTACGATGACTTTCTTTTAATTCTTGAAATTTATTTTTAGGAGATTGATTCATTTCTGAAACCAAAAGTTGAATCATTGGATCACTTGCAAGAATATTATTTTGTTCAATTCTTGAGTCAAAAAGAAGTCTAAGAGAATTTCCACGCACTGTTGATTCCCCCAATAGTTGATCTCCTGCTCTTTGTTTTAAAATTTGATCAGCATAATTGAAACTAAGAAATCCTGTAATTGAAAGAGTCACAACTGATACAATCATCACCAAAAAAATCAATTTTTTACCAAGATTAAATGAGATCAACATTTTTACTCTATGTTTATTTTATATGAATATCAAGGCTTCTAAGTCCCTTGTGTAAACTATACCTAAAAAAATATCTTTAACTTGATAACCACTTCTCATTGATGAAAATAGCATCAAGTATTTTATTAATGAATTAATTATTCTAAAATGTGAAATTTCTAATTTTTTCATCAATTTTAGCTGTTTTAGCCTCAACATCTGTTGTTTATGCAGAAGAATATACCGTTGATATCCCATTTGGAGCATATAATCCTGAATTAAACACACCTGCAGAAGTTTGGTATGATCCACCAACAATCAATATCCAAATTGGAGATACGATTACTTGGCTAAATGGGGACAAAGAAGGACATACTGTTACTAGTGGACAAAGTGCAGGACGATTTGAATGGATGAGTCAGAAAGAAGGGGGTTTTGGAAAACCAGATGGAATATTTGATAGTGGAAGATTTATGCCAAATGATTCTTGGACACATACATTTGAAGAGGTAGGTACTTTTTCATATTTTTGTACAGAT
>CAZBBN010000225.1:0-2420 GCA_964490195.1 uncultured Nitrosopumilaceae archaeon | reverse complement strand
AAGTAACAAAAAAAGCTGAAGATATTGCTGAAAAAACTATGCGATTTCTTAGAGGCGCAGGAATTTTTGGAATCGAGATGTTTGTAACACAAGACGATGATGTGGTAATAAATGAGATTGCCCCACGAGTCCATAATTCAGGACACCATACACTACAATCAACTAAAACATCTCAGTTCGAACAGCACCTACGAGCAATTTTAGGGCTTGAACTTGGCGATACTGAACTTCTCCATCCTACGATAATGTATAATATTTTAGGTGATGCCTCATTTGAAGGAAAATATGCTCCAATAAATATCTCAGATGAGAATGTTTTTTTGAAAATGTATGGCAAAGAAATTTCAAAACCATCAAGGAAACTGGGTCATTTCAATTTAGTTTCAAAAGAAGGTGAAACAATAGATCAGTTGCTAAAAAAACTTGAAACTTTAAAAGAAAAAGTAATTGTCAAACCTTTACTATAAATTCACCCATTTTAGAGCCAATGCTTCATAATAGATTTATTAATTAATAAAAAATTACGAGATGCATGGTGTCTATACCACACGTGTTGTCAGGAATTTCAATTATTCTTTTAGTAATTTATGGTGCTGATGTAATGGTAAGTGGCGAATCTGGTGAGGGATTCATACCATTTGATGCCATGACACGAGGTATTGGATTAGGAACGCCTCCAATAATTTTATCATTTATTGCATTTTTCATATCTAGAAATCCTCCATTCAGGGGATTAGGAATTATGTTGGTAATTACAGGTGTTTTGATCATTATCGGTGGAGCAATGTCTATGGCAAGTGCGGGTGAATCTGAAAATACTGCAAGAATGGCAGGTGAAGGTGGCGGATTGATTGCAGTTGGAGCAATAATTGCAGTGTTGGGCGGAATAAAGATAAAAAAATCACTTTCAACATAATTTATCATGGCCATTTGTACAAAATGCAATAATGAAGTGCCAAAAGTTTATGATTGCGATCATACAGATTTTGAAGAATATTGTGTAGAATGTTATACTGAACTACATTACTATCTCACAGAAAAGGAATAGATGATGCCAACAGATAAAGAAATTGCTATTTATGCACTAGGAAAAACAGAAGGTATTCACTCAATTGCAGAAACACTCGGCAAAGGGATGGACGATGAAAAATACATTGAATCATGGAAGAAAACAATGAAAATGCTTGGAATAGATATGTCACTAAAAGATCTTGAAAAAATTTACAATGAGTTTGCGAAGAAAATCGAAGAGGTTGTAAAAACAAATGAAATTAAAAAACCGAAATAGAGAATTTCATATACTCTAAAAATGAAATAGTAATATTGAAAGCAATAATTTTAGCAGGTGGGCGAGGAAAAAGACTAAGGCCCATAACGGATTATGTACCAAAACCTCTGGTTCCAATAAGAAATATCCCCATCATCGAATGGCAAATAAAATATCTTAAAAAATTTGGAATTGATGAAATAATTGTCTGTACAGGATATAAACAAGAAACTATTGAAAATCATTTAGATGTAAAAAAAACTGGAATTAAAATAAATTTCTCTGTCGAAAAATCCCCATTAGGTACTGGTGGCGCAATTAAAAAAGCAGGAAAAATGATCAATGAAAAATCTTTTTTTGTAATTAATGGAGATACTATTACAAATATCAATTTGAATGAACTTGCTAAAAAACCAAATTCTATAGCATCTATTGAATTGAGAACAAATTTTGGAATCTTGGAAACCAAAGATGATAAAATAACAAAGTTTAGAGAGAAAAAAGAAATTGTAGATTTATGGATGAATGCTGGAATCTATCATTTAGAAAAAGGAATTCTCAAGGATTTACCCAATAAAGGAGATATTGAAAAAACAGTTTTCCCAGATTATGCCAAAAAAGGAAAACTCAACATCATCAAATTTAAAAATGTTAAATGGTATTCAATTGATTCCTTCAAAGATATGGAAGAGTGTTCTGTAGAAATAGAAAAAATAATAAAATAAAATGTAATTTTATGCCCCAGTTCTATGGAGTGTGACCATCAGGTATGCTACTTCTTCAACAAACGCCTCATCTTTACTTATTGAAGCATATTTTGTCGCATCATTCCAAAATGTTGGATCTTGATGGGTTTTTTCAATAAATGATTGATCATTCAATATTTTGAATCTTATTCTGATCTCATAATACTCCACCTCAATGAAAATTAACTCAATGCTAAAACAGCTTGACACCTAAAACACGTATAGTCATTTTTACTCGATAATTGAGGGTTGGACATTATTCCAACCAATTTTGATACATTTCTGAAAATAATTTAATGAAAAAAGCTAAGGATCCCCTCTTCTTTAGGTTCATTGCTTAGATGAAAACAAAGAAGAGAATCCCCAGCAAAATAAGATACGAGTCATTTCTTATTGGTGTTTTGTAT
>CAZBBN010000224.1:0-2435 GCA_964490195.1 uncultured Nitrosopumilaceae archaeon | reverse complement strand
CTGCAATTATTGAGATAATTGCTACTGCTAGAATCATGGCTGCAATTGTACCAAACTCTGGTATCACAAAGGTACCTATAATTTCAATTTGTTCAGCGCCTGCTGGGAACATTACTGTTACTTTGTTTGCAACAATTTCAACATCATTCCATTCTTCTCCATCAACTAGTACCATGAAGATACCGTCTTGGACTTTTTTAGATGGGGTTACTGTTAATGTTCCATCGTTTTCAGCGTTGATATTAATGATAATTGAATTATCATTAGTATTGAGAGTTGCACTTGTTACTTTTCCACCTGAAATGCTAAATGGTATGCATTGACCACTTACAGTTATTTCACTAACACCACATTTACTTGGTGTTGTAGTTAATGGTGTTTTTACAACTCCACCAGTTAGTTCAACTTTTGCACTGTTGCTTTTTTCAACACTGCCATAGTTTACTTTAATGGTGTAAGTACCGTCGTATTTCCACATTGCACCTACTGTGTTTAATGTAGTCTCAAAACTGCCATCTTCTGATACAGTGAGTTGATCAACTGTAACAATGGAGTTTAGCGGACTCACAACAGTAACTGTAACTGGAAATCCAGAAGCTACATTTGCTACTTGGCCTTTTACCATAATCATGTCACTGTGATTATAATCTGTTTTATCTGTCCAGATAGATATTGGGATTGAATTCATCAGCAATTCTGATGCCTGTGTTTTAGAATTTCCCTCCCCACAATCAGGACATGCTTGTTCATTTATAGCATATGCTGATGACATGGTTAAAGTACCGACTGCAGTCAAAATGGCTAGTAGCGCGAACGACGTACGGTTGTTCATCTTGTTGCGATTTACATACATCTCTATTTATGTATATTTAAAAAGAGAAAAAAATTGTGAACTTAGTATCTTGGCATAATGCTAAGTCTTGACTTTGCAGATACTGCAATTATTGAGATAATTGCTACTGCTAGAATCATGGCTGCAATTGTACCAAATTCCGGTACTACGACCCCGTCTTTTATGTCTACTTCAGTTGAAGCAGTATATTTTGGATCGTCAAATTGTTTTACAGTTACAGTGTAAAATCCATCTTGTTTCCATAATGGTCCACCTACTGTAATCTCAGCGGCAAATTCTCCATTTAGTATTGGTGATATTTGATCAATTGTTACCACATTACCATTTGGTGCAGTTACTGTCACTGTGATATCTTGACTTACTCTATCAGTCGTTCCTGTTACCTCAAACATTGTAGAACCATTATCGATAATTATTGCATCAAGCATGATTCCTGCATCTACTGCAGCATTGTTTTCATTTGGAACAAAAATCCCTGTCTCTAAATTAGATTCAGTTACATAGGTTCTTTCTGCAATTCCATTAGTTACTTCAACAAGTACTTTCAAAGTATACAATGAATTTTGTTGTATGCCTTGCATAGCTGTGATTGTATAGAATCCATTTTCTGTCCATGTTGGACCAATTTTGAATTCAGCTACAAATTCTCCATTTTGATCAGGTGATATTTGATCTACATCTACCACATTACTTCCACTTGGGGATGTTACTCTAAATGTAACATCTGTGATATTTGAAACTGTTTTACCTGTTACAGTAATGGTGTCTGAACCTTTGTCAGCATTAGCTGTGATACTCATTCCTTGACTTTGAGCAAAAACATCTTGTTGAATTGAGGTCATTGAAATTAACGACAGTGCCATGAGGGCTATTGCCATTGATGTTGTAGATCGTTTAAAATTCATCCTAATTCAACTTCAGATATCTTGTTATTTATGTATATTTAAAAATGGTTCTGGGTAATCAGAAGGGGTGAATTTCAGATCTTCTACGTGTTTATTTTCGAGACCTGAGCATTTTGAATAATTGTGATCCATTTATTTTTACCTTCAACCTTGATTCCTACCCTATCAGCAGGAGTTTCATTATTCAAACTCATGTGACTTCTGATGTAGTTATGATAAATCTGCATACCTGTGATTATTGGAGAATCATTTTTCTTCAAACCTCTCATTACTTTTTCACTGTCTCTGAGTTCTCCATTCAATCTCTCTACTTGTTATTATTCATATCTCCCTTGAAATGAACATGATGAATGTGGATTGATTTTTCTTCAACGTATCTAGTCCGCCATTCTTTTTTGTGGGCTTGCTTTCATCTTTTCAAAGCCTAGATTGATTGAAAATTTCTTTTCACAGTTCTTGCATTTGAATCTCTGAATGTCATAGTTTTTGTTGTGTCTTGTTCCGTCTTTTTTGAGGTTATCGAATTCACAATTAGGATATGATTGATTGTTAATTTCATTGATGGTGACTTGTTGTTTTACTGTCTCTTTAATTTCTAATGAGACATCTACTATGTGAATATACTTACAACATATTTGTCTGTAAGTGTAGTCAAAACAAGAACATTCACAACCTTG
>CAZBBN010000223.1:0-2448 GCA_964490195.1 uncultured Nitrosopumilaceae archaeon | reverse complement strand
TTGGTGTTTTTTTGTTCTAAAATGTTAGAAAAATTTAGTCTGCTTTTTTTTTTAAAATTTCAGGATCTCGTGCCATTAGAATATCTTGAGATTTTATTTTTCTAAACCTTTATTTTTCTCAAATGAATATATTCCATCTAGAAAAACTCTGTGATCTTTGTTTTTTACTTTGGTTTTAAGTTCTATGTTAGCTGCAGTTTGTGTAATGTCTGTCCATACTTCTCCTGTTAGGGTGACATCTTCTCCTTTAGGAATAACTTTGGTGTTGCCGACAATTTTTGTTACTCTTGGAGCTCTTTCTCCTTGGAAATTTTCGACTAGAATTTTTTTCCCTTCCACTTTAACTGTAATTGGAAAGTGTGCATAAACAATTTTCATTTTAATAGTGTATCCTTCTACAAGACCTTCACAAATATTCCTGATAATGGATCTTGCAGTATGTAAAATAGCATAATCTTTTTTCCTACTCCCTATTGCATTTAGGATCACCTTATTCTCTGTGATTTCTATGTTGATTGGAATACTTCTGAAACTCTTGAATGTTTTACCTAGTGGTCCTACAAATGATAACATATGTTTGTTTAGTGTGATTTTGACTCCTTCTGGGATGATTACCTCGTCTTGAAATTTTTCCATTTGCTTAGTAGACATACCCTATCAAAAATCCTCCAATTCCTTTTTCTGATGCGTCATGATGTGACATTACTCCTTGATTTGTTGTAACTAATAACATTCCTCTGTCATATGCAGGTAAATATTGCTGTTCCCAATTGTTGTATTCATCATTTTTTACTTTGAATCTTGGAGAAATTGCTCCACACTTTGTAATTTTTGCCAATAGTTTGATTTTGAACTTGCCTCCTCTTTTATCATCAATATGTTCAAACTCTCCAATGTATCCATCTTTTTGAAGTGTTTTTAGAACCTCGATTGCTAGTTTAGATGTTGGGAGAATAACACAATCTCCTTTCCTTCTTGTTTCATTGTTGTATAATGTGACAAATAGATTTGCTAAAATGTTAGTTGCTGGCATGTTGTATCACTTATTTTTCCTAAACCCTAAAGATGTTGCTACTTCTCTGAAGCATCGTCTGCATAACATTAAGTCATATTTTTGAATAACAGCTGTATAATCCCCACATCTTTTACACCATCTTGAACCACGACCAAAGTCATGTTTTTTTCTTCCTGTGACTTCATATGATCTGTCTTTTGCCATTATGCTACTGTGACTCCAAATTCTTTTACTAGATAATCCTTTGCTTCTTGACTGGTAATAATGTGTTTTTTTCCAACACTTGCTTTGTGCTTACTTCTATTTCTAATTCCATATCCTGGTCTTGTTAATGTTATTGAAATTCCCAAACCCAAAATTCCTATTTGTGGATCATATTTTACTCCTGGGATGTCTATGTGTTCTTTAATTCCAAATGAGTAATTTCCAAAATTATCAAATGATTTTCCGTTAACTACATTTCCTTTTGCTTCTAACAATCTTTTTAGTAATTCTTTTGCATCATTACCGCGAATTGTTACTGCTGCGCCTATTGGTTCTCCTTTTCTTACTCCCCAGTCTCTTTGAGTTTCTTTTGCAGCTCTGGATGATGATCTTTTTCCTGATATTTGATCAAGTGCTCTTTTTGCAATGTCGATTACATCTCCTGATTTTCCTACTCCCATATTGAGAACTACTTTCTCAAGAGAGATTTTTTTCATAATGGACTCTGTTGTTTGAGACATATGATCACTTTATTTGAATAACTGGCTCTCCTTTGCCAATTGACATTATGATGTCTGCTGGAATCTCGATTTTTCTGTCTCCTAGTGACAAGATGACTCTTTTTGGAAGAATGAATGTTCCTTCCTCAATAGTTTCAATCTTTCCTATTCTGCCTGTATTGTTTCCACGTGTTACTAATCCTTGACTGCCTTCTTCTAATTTTATTATTTCAAGAACTTTTACTTCTGGAATTTGAATTAAACAAGTGTCTCCAACATTTATTTTACTATCTAAAACAATTGAACGCCCATCATGGAATCCTATCTGTGTTTGTCCTTTATTGATTATGGTTTTGCTAGTAACTCTTACTAGTTTTTTTGATTTTTCTGATTCGTTAATCTTTATTGGTTGTAGTAATCTTCCTTCTGTTGGAACTAGACGATAAATGTCAGAAACATTTTCCAACTCAACTACATCCATCAATCCAATTGCATGGTGTAATGATTTTCTTACAATTCCATCAACTTTTACTTTTCCAGAATAAATTGCAGTTTTTGCTTCTCTAAGACTTGTTACGATCTTTAAGATGTCTCTTAGAAATACTGCAGTTGGAACAGCATGGTTTTTTTTATGTGGTCCTGGTTTTACAGTAATTACAAATCTTTTGTTTTTTCTATTAATTCCCCAGAATTGCGGGGCCATTTGACGTTTGAGTTTCTTACTTCCAG